>SDNN01000192.1 GCA_004524425.1 Promethearchaeota archaeon | reverse complement strand
TAAATCTACACATTCGAGATCATCCCGTGTTTGAAAGAAAGGATGATGATATACACGTGATCAAAGAAATTCCGTTCACGACTGCTGCACTCGGAGGAAAAATTCAAGTGCAAGGAATAGAAAAGAAACTAACAGTGACAGTTCCACCAGGTACCGAGGATTCTGCCATACTAAGATTAAAAGATCAAGGTTTTTATAAAATTAATTCTAATGAGAGAGGAAACTTATTAGTGCGAATAAAAATAAAAGTACCATCCAATTTAGATAAAAAACAAAAAGATCTGTTAGAAAAATTGCAACAAACTGGTTTATAATGGTGATATAATAAAATGATGAAATTAGATAAATTTACCATAAAAGTGCAAGAAGCCTTGATGGCTTCACGTTCATTGGCTCAAAATAAGGATAATCAACAAATTGAACCCGTTCATTTATTAATATCATTATTAGAGCAACAAGATGGAATCACCGTTCCACTTTTACAAAAATTAGGAACTAATGTGAAGCAAATCTTAAACGATTCACATGCTGAATTAGATAAATTACCGAAAGTGACAGGACCGGCAGCTCAAGATGTAATGTTATCATCTAATACGAGCAGACTATTTGATTCCGCATGGAAAGAAGCAGATTTCTTAAAGGATCAATATCTTAGCACTGAACACTTATTATTAGCAATGGCTACAGATGATTCGTTTAATACATATAAAATTCTTAAGAAACATGGAGTTTATAAAGACAGAATCCTTCAAGCTTTAACTAGCATAAGAGGCCATCAAACGATTACTGATCAAGATCCCGAAGGAAAATACCAAGCAATTGAGAAGTATAGCCGTAATCTCACGGATTTAGCAAGAAGGGATAAACTAGATCCTGTCATTGGAAGAGATGACGAGATAAGAAGAGTAATGCATATTCTTTCAAGACGCACTAAGAACAATCCAGTCCTCATCGGAGAGGCTGGAGTGGGAAAGACAGCGATAGTTGAAGGATTAGCACAGCGAATAGCTAACAATGATGTTCCAGATGCTTTAAAAAATAAAGATCTCATCGCATTAGATTTAGCAGCCATGATTGCTGGGGCAAAATATAGAGGAGAATTCGAGGATAGGCTAAAAGCTTTCTTGAAAGAAGTAGAAAAAAGTTCAGGCAAATACATTTTATTTATTGATGAATTGCATACTTTAGTGGGTGCGGGAGCGGCTCAAGGCGCTATAGATGCTTCCAACATGTTAAAACCTGCATTGGCAAGGGGAGAGTTGAGAGCAATAGGAGCCACCACTTTGGATGAATATCGAAAATACATCGAAAAAGATGCTGCACTCACGCGAAGATTTCAGACTGTTTACGTCTCTGAGCCTTCCGTTGAAGATTCAATAGCTATTTTGAGAGGTCTGAAAGAAAAATATGAAATTCATCATGGAGTGAGAATTACTGACTCTGCTATTATCGCAGCGGTGACATTATCTCATAGATACATATCAGATCGATTTTTACCTGATAAAGCGATAGACCTAATGGACGAAGCGGCCTCACGTTTAAGAATCGAGATCGATAGCATGCCCACTGAGATTGATGAAATCGAAAGAAAAATCATACAATTAGAAATCCAAAAAGAAGCATTGAAAAAAGAAAGCGAGAAAACCGTTAAAGATAAGATGAAGCGAATTGATGAGGAGCTCAATAATCTAAGAGAAGAAAGTGATAAGTTAAAATTACAATGGAAGAATGAAAAAGAAATCATCTCCAAGATTAACGAGATTAAAAAGAAAATTGAACAGACAAAAATTGAAGCAGAAAGAGCAGAAAAACGGGGCGATTTGGAAAAGGCTGCAGAATTGACTTATGGAGTTTTAAATCAATTGAAAAAGGATTTAAATGAATACAATAACAAATTGGATGAGATCCAACAAGATAAAAAAATGCTTAAACAGGAAGTTGATGCAGAAGACATTGCTAGTATAATCTCTCAATGGACAGGCATTCCAGTGTCTAAAATGCTAGAAGGAGAGAGAGAAAAATTATTAAAAATGGAAGACCGATTAAAGAGGAGAGTAATAGGACAAGACGAAGCACTAAAAAAGATATCTAATGCTATTAGAAGATCTCGAGCAGGAATACAAGATCCGAATAGACCAATAGGCGTATTCATTTTTATGGGACCGACTGGTGTTGGAAAAACTGAAACTGCTAAGGCATTAGCTGAATTCTTGTTCGATAATGAAAATGCCATGGTAAGGATTGATATGTCTGAATTCATGGAAAAACATAGCGTTGCAAGATTAATTGGTGCGCCTCCTGGGTATGTTGGTTATGAAGAAGGTGGATACCTAACTGAAGCTGTAAGAAGGAGACCATATTCAGTGATTTTATTTGATGAGATTGAGAAAGCCCATCCAGAAGTGTTTAATATACTTTTACAAATAATGGATGATGGAAGATTAACTGATGGACATGGCAGAACGGTCGATTTTAAAAATACCATCATTATCATGACCAGCAATGTTGGTAGTCAATACATTTTAGAATCTCGAGGTGAAGATAATGAAGTTAATAGAGAATTAATACTGAACACCTTAAGAAATTATTTCAGACCTGAATTTTTAAATCGTGTTGATGACATTGTGATCTTTGACTTCTTGAAGAAAGAGCAGATTAAGAAAATAGTGGACATTCAAATCCAGAACCTGAATAAAACCTTAGCAGAACATAAACTTACTGTAGAACTGACAGAAAAGGCAAAAGAATTTCTTGCTGAAAAAGGTTTTGATCCAGATTATGGAGCACGACCATTGAAAAGAGCAATTCAAGATTACATACAGAATCCATTATCTCTTAAGATTTTAGAGAGCGATTTTGTTGAAAATGATGTAATTAAGATAGACGTTAATAAGAAGAATGAGTTAATCTTCGAAAAAATTGGAGAGAGTAGTTGATTTTATTATAATGAGGTGTGTTTATGAGCTTAGCTAAAAAAATAAATGAAAAAATGAATGAAGATTCGGATATTTGTCCGGAATGCAGTGGACAACTTATTTCCATAAATGAAAGTGGAGAAATAGTTTGTAGTCAATGTGGTTTGGTTGTAAGTGAAAGGATGGTTGATAGCTCCCATAGTGGTAAGAGAGCATTCACTGCACAGGAAAAAAAGGAAAGAGATAGAACAGGTTCCCCTATTTCAATATTATTGCCTAGCATGGGCATGACAACAGTCATTAACAAGAAAGATATTACCAATCCTGATTTAAAGCGAGCTGCTAAATGGAATTCCCGCATGACATGGCAACATAGGAATTTGTTAATTGCTTCAACTGAACTTAAAAGAATAAGCAGCAATTTAAACCTGCCTGATCACATAAAAAAGGAGGCGATGCGTCTTTATAGGGAAGCATTCAAGAAGAAATTATTAAGAGGTAGGTCCATAAATGGAATGGTAGCCGCTAGTATATATTATGCATGTAGAAAAGAAAGAATACCCACGACCCTTCAAGATATTTTAGATGAGACTAGTGAAGACCCTAAAGATGTGAGAAGATGTTATCGGGCTCTGGTACAAGAGTTCAACCTTAAAGTGCCGAATACAGACCCCTTATCACTCGTTCCAAAATTTGCCGTCTCTTTGAATCTAGATTCTGAGACGCAAAATTTGGTCCGTAAAATTTTAAAAGCCTATAAAAAAAGAATTCCAACAAGTGGAAAAGATCCAAAAGGGATCGTGGCAGGAGCAATTTACATGGCCTGTAAGGCCAAAGAACTCAATTTTACTCAAAAAGATATTGCCGATGCTTTGGGAGTTACAGAAGTGACTCTTCGTTCAAGATTTAAGGAATTAACCGAAAAAGCTGGTATAAAAATAAAAAAGTAATAATATATTTCTCTACTTAACTTTTTTTTAATTTTTTTTTAATGTATAAAATTACCATTTAATATCAAAAATACAAGTAGAATCTCCTTCTTCAACACATTGAGTTTGTTTTATTTCAGCGGTTTTAATACCAATCATATTAAATATCCCTTGCCAAACACCTTCAAATAATTTACAACTATATCCTGGTGCCGGAGCTTCAACAATCACATGTCCATCTTCCATTTTTATAAATTTTCTTTGCTTTACTTCGGGACCTATATGAGACTCTTTAAAACCTTCTGCTTCATATTTCATGTAATCTAAAGGAGTCTTAAGACTTTCGGGTAGTAACCCATTTCTCTTCCATATAGGATATACTTGATTTCCCATTGTGATATATACTCTTTTTCCTGTAGGAGATGCTTGTTCATACATTTCTAATGCTTTTATTAATATTTCTCCGGGATACCATGCCGTGGGATCCAAATCATTGTAATCTAAACCCGTTTTTTGTTTAATAAAGTCACTAATCTCTTGTTTAGCCTCTTTATAAAGAGTCATTAATCTTACAGTGAACGTTATAAACATTCCTTTAACTTGTACCATAAATTATTAGACTTAAAATATATATTTAAAGTAAATCTTTACATAAGATTTATATAATAAAAGACAAATTTTATGAAAAAATTGATAAATTCCTTTGAATCATGTTTTCCAATGAGCAAGTCATTTTGAGGTAGTGTTATAATGATTTGGTTTCTTTTAAGAATCTAAGAATTAACTAAAAAGCAGATCTTAAATTACAGAGCAATAAATTTAACTTTTTCTCTATTTTCCTATTTTTTATCTTCTCTTATTGACCTCAATTAATTTCCATGAAAATTAAAAAAGAATGAACAGCTATTCTTTATATGGAAAGGGACGCTGATTTAACAAAAAAGATAAGAAGAAAATGTAAGAAGTTTGGAGCTGATATCATAGGGATTGCTGATCCTAAATATTTCGACCGCTATCCTAAAAAGAATCAACCAGAAAATTTTCTAAAAGATTCTCGAAGCGTGGTCATTCTTGGACTTCATATAAATGATATATTTTTAGATGCTTATTATCAAGATAAAAAAGGCTACTTTCATTTTGCAGATTCAATATTGGAAACCATATGCTGTAAACTTAAGGATTTGCTCATGAAGGAGGGCTTCACCTCTGAAATTATTACCTATAATCCAGGATTTTACTTAAAAGAAATATCGGCACTGGCAGGAATTGGATCAATAGGTAAAAATAATTTACTAATTACTGAAGAATTTGGTTCCCAAGTGCGTTTAAGAGCGTTAACTACGACAGCTCCTTTAGTGTGTGGCGAACCTATTCTTGAAAGCGAATATTGCAAAGACTGTGATCTTTGCATGAAAGCATGTCCGGCAGATGCTTTTTCAGAAGGGACATACAATAGAGAAAAATGTCTAAGCTATAATTTATCGAATTTAAAAAAAATTTCAGACAATATAGAGATTTGGTGTAATGTATGCATTGAAGCTTGCCCTATGAGCGAGAAAGCTTTAAAAAAATGATAATTGATTATAAAGTATAATAATTAAAAAAATCTAAACAAAG
>SDNN01000191.1 GCA_004524425.1 Promethearchaeota archaeon | reverse complement strand
TATCTTCCATTAGCATGTTATCTTGCTGCTGGTTTTATGGGCATAAATTTAATTATATTTATTAAAAATACAAGAATGCAAAAAACTCGAGAAACGAAATCTCGAAAAAAAGTAAAAACGGGCTCAATTTACAAGCAAGCCTTGTTTTTATTGATATTCATATTTTCTTTTATACCATTATTAGCCCCAATAATAGATCAAGGTAAAAATGATCAAAATTTTTCTGTATATAATGAAGACTGGGATGGATCTTCGGATTTTAAAAAATTATTAGAAGATGAGGGCTTTGAGACAGGCAACATTCAATCAAGTTTAAGTGCTACAAAAAGATTGGAAGAAGATAAAAAAATGTGTTTGGTCCTGCTCGGGACTAATGAATTTTATAACCCCTTCAATGAAATCCCGTACTTCATAGAATTTTTCGAAGATGGCAATTCACTATTAATATGTCATGATTATGGTTCCACCAGTAGCTTATTATGGGAAATTTATTTGGCCAATATGGTAAAACCAGATATTGAAGAACTCGTCCCTATTACCATCTTTCCTGATGGGGTTCTAAGAGATAATGAATCATATGACACAAATCCAGAATTTCCTGTTATCACAACCTATTCAGATCATCCTATAGCTGACGGTATTGACAATGTGATTCTTTCCCAGAGTACAACTGCTCTAGGTGGTCCTTTTGTTGAGTTTTCAGGGTGGAATGTCATTGGATATACAAGCAGTTATAGTTTTGTTGATATGAATGACGATGGGATATATGATTATGAGGATGATAACTTGGATATCAGTTTTGTGGCTGATTCGATTGGTGAAGATTTCCCAGATGAATTACTGAAAGTGCCACTCGGGGGTTATCCTCAAAGCGTATTCATGGCAAAAGAAGCAGGAGATGCAAGAATTTTTGTCTCTTCGGATGCAAGCTTATTTAATAACGAATTATTCAATGAGAATGGATTTGATAATCAACAATTAGCTTTAAATGCCATCGAATGGCTCACCAGAGGTGAAGATGATTGGTTAATCCTATTTGACGAGGCTCACGTACGTCCTGAAGAATCTAGGGACTTATCATCTCCGGGCATTTTTGGATTATTTGTTCAATATGTCGTCCAATTATCCACAAATCCGATAACAGCATGGATATATCCATTGGTCGCGGTCTATACCTTAAAAAGATACTTGCCTAAGAAGCAGAAGGAAGAGAAAAAAAAAACTGCGGATGAAGAAAGAAAAGAGGAGATAGCCAGATTTAGGACTTCATCTTTCTTTGCAAAGAAGATTGATTGGTATCGGGAAAAAGGCAAGTATGACAAGGCATTGAGCTTACTTTATAGACGACTAGAAAGAAAGTTGAACAGTCAAATGGTCGGAGAAAAGATAACGACCAAAAATGTAGTAAATTTTGTAAAGGAAAAAGAACCTAGAACAACTAAATATAAAATTAAAAGAATTTCTCGCTTTATGGATACCATATTAGGGGTAAAAGCGGGAAAAAAGATTAAGGATCAGAAAACCTTCGAAGAATTGTTCTTCGAAATGGAATGGATCATGAACAATTTATAAAAAATGATTTAAAAATTAAAAAAAAAAATATGAATAAAAAGTGAAAAAAATGGAAACGCAAGAAAAAGCTCACTATCCTGAGCATGATTTTGATGTATCCCCAATAAGAGAAATAGCACAAGACGTCCTATCTGAAGTTTCTAGAGTGATCGTTGGCAATGGAGAAATCCTTCAGCAATTATTTATTGCACTGCTGGTAAATGGGCACGTGTTATTAGAAGGTGTACCGGGCTTAGGAAAAACAGTAATGGCTAAGACTTTTGCAAGAACACTCGGAATTAGTTTCAGAAGAATTCAATTCACGCCAGATCTATTACCAGCCGATATTACTGGAACTAAAATATTTTCACAGGAAGAAGGCACTTTTGTACTCCAAAAGGGACCCGTTTTTGCAAATGTAGTATTAGCTGATGAAATTAATAGAAGTGCTCCAAAAACTCAGGCAGCTCTACTGGAATCCATGGCTGAAAGACAAGTAACAATAGAAGGTGAGACGTTACCTTTAGAAAAGCCCTTTATTGTAATTGCCACGGAAAATCCAGTAGAAATGGAAGGAACCTATCCTTTACCTGAAGCTCAAGTAGACAGATTTCTATTTAAATTATGGTTGGATTATCCCGAACAAGATGATGAAGTAGAAATTCTAAGAAGACAATTAGGTGGAGAATCTCCTTCCGTGGATCACGTTACTACTGGCGAAGAAATATTGGCTGCTCAAAATATCATAAACTTGGTCTATATTGATGATAGAATTCTGAAATATATTAGAGACATTGTTTTAAAAACAAGAAGCCACCCTCAAATTGCTTTAGGTTGTGGACCAAGGGCAAGTTTGGTCTTAATGAAGGGATCTAAGGCAAGGGCAGCGATTTTAGGCAGAAAATATGTGACTCCTGACGATGTAAGAGCGTTGACAGTGCCTGCTCTTAACCATAGAATCTTATTAAAGCCTGAAGCAGAACTCGAAGGTCTTGATGTTAAAGCTGTAATAAAAGGCATTATTGAAGAAATACCAGTACCAATATAATCTATATTTTTCTCTTATGATTTGGGTTAATCAAATACGATTTTTAGCAAACAAAAGAATTAAAAGCATGAGTGGTGTTATAAGATTTTAGGAGGAAAAGGCAGAATTCTAGTGTTATTCGCAGTTTTTTTTCTCACTGCGGGATTTGCATTTGTAAATTATTTTTTAATTTATTTTGCCTTGTTGCTTCTATTTAGTACGATAATAAGTCTTCCTATTTTCCACTACCAAATGAATGTAGAAGAATTACGGGTTCATAGGGAATTGGAAAAAGAGAAAGTATTCAAGGATGATTTTGTACATATAAAAGTCGTAATTGAAAACTTAGGAAAAAATAGTTTTGATTTCATTGAAATAAGAGACTATTTTAATCCAAGTCTCTTTAGACTAGTGCTTGGCGAAAATTACATATCCACTAGAATTGATTCTAAGAGTACTATAAAGTTTTCATATGTTCTTGAGCCCAAAGTTAGAGGGGAATATCCCATAGGTCCTTTATCAGTAATAGTCAAAGACAGACTGGGATTCAATTCGTTAGAAAGAATTGTCCCTGATAGCATCACGGATATTCTGGTTTATCCTCCGTATGAAGATATAAAGAGGATTGAAATTCTCGGTTCAAAAAGATCTTTATTACTCAATTATGGGATTCAAAGATCAAAACAAAAAGGTTTAGGCTCTGAATTTTATGGCATGAGAAAATATGTATTTGGCGATCAATTCAGGATGATTGATTGGAAGGCTTCTGCACGAACTCAAAAGTTAATTGTTAAAGAATTTGAAAGCGAACGCGATATAACCGTTATGATTCTTGTTGATTCTTCTGAATCAATGGCAGGTGGTGCAATTGAAAATACAAAATTTGAATATGCTATAAGGGCTTGTATGCTGTTAACTAAAGTGGCTTTAACGCGTAGAGATAATGTGGGGGTTTTTACCTTCTCAAATAAAAAGACCTTTAATATTCTAAAACCTGGGAGGGGAGGCGATTTTTTTTATCAAGTTTTAGATTTTGTGGCTAGGGTGAAGCCTCAAGGTAAATGCAGAATGGTTGAAGCAATAGATCATTTTGTAAGACGCTTTCAAAAACGTTCCTTAATCTTCTTAATTTCTGATCTAGAATCAAATACTAAAGAAATAACCATGGCAATTAAAAAATTAATACCATTCAATCACACCATATTTATAATAAATCCATTCAGTCCTTGGTTTGAAATCCATGAGATTGACTTATCAGCCACGGATAAAGCATTAGCAGAAGCAATAAGTGAGGAAATGATGGAACATGTCCTTACAATTAGACAAGAAACAAGAAAATTTGGAGTAAATATTACATCAGTTGGACCAGATGATATGATGCATCAAGTTTTAAAGAATTATTTGGACGCAAAAAAGAAAGGGAGTGCATTCTAAATGCGAACTCATGTCATTATCTTAAGTAGTATCAAGGCCATTTTATTTATAATTATAATTGTAGTGTTTGGTGGGATATTTAAATTCGATGATGTGCTCTATAATGTTGAGGGAAAGCTAGTCCTTTTTGACGTCTTTGACTCATTAAAAAACGTGCTTTCTTATTGTCTTTATTTCTTGCTTTATGGTATAGCAATTGCCATTGGATTTGGCATAGCAAGTATTTTCATTTTAGATCCTAATTTTAATTCCAGTTTCATGTTTACTTTTATTGATTCTTTTTTTAAGAATTTCATTGGTCAATGGTTTTCATTTCCTTCTAAAGAAGCTCCATTTTTTCATGAAATTTCAGGTTTAATAGCAGAAGAGACTGCAATTTTCTTGAATAATATTTATTTATTTACTTTCCAGATTTTTTTTGTAATTGCAATTTTTTTCTTTATTAGATCAATATTTGAAACAGATCCGAAATATAGCTTGGCAGTCATCGGAGGTCTGGTCATGATGATCGTGCTACCTCTGATGGTATTTGGCTTAAAAGATATGTTAGAATTATTCACCATCAAAGTCGATTTTTTAGAAGAATTAGAAAACCCCGTATCCACAAGATTAACGAAAATACCGCTTGATAATATCTTGCTCTTTTTAGTCAGTCCAGCAGCATTAATCGCAATTGTGTGTTATATTTATTTAGAAATTTCATTTCAACTAAATTACATAGACACTGTTATGAGGCCTTCTTTAGAAAGAAGTGATAGATTAGAAACACAGTTAGATATAATACGTAGAGAATCGATGCTAATTACTACCAATATTGATAAAATAAAAGAAGAAGCGAAAAAAAGAAAAGAGGAACTTGGAATAGAAGAAGCAAGAGTTTCTAAATTCTTCTCAAAAGCCAGTCAACAATTTTCTTACGTCAAAGAAATGATAGAAAAACGTAAATTAGAGGAGGAGGAAAAAAAGCTTGTTTCAGCCGCATCTAAAACAAGAAGGCTAGGTAGATATATGGAAAGATTATTCAGAGAAGATAGGGAGTCAGAAGATACGCTTACAGCGAAATCATCATCTCCTCGAGCAAAAAATTTAATAACATCTACTATAATTAATTTTTCTTTCAGACTTGTCTTATTAATAACTATTAGTTTTATAATAATTCATCCCAAATGGTTCTTTATTAATGTATTTAATTTACCACCCGCTATTACAGAAAGTGTAGAAATGTATTCTCCCGAAGTTATTTTGATCTTGTTAATACCGTTTATGCTTATTTTCCCCGTGATCGCATATACAATTTCATATATTAAACATAGAAATTTGATCATTAGATTAAAACAAGAGGGTCGTATAAAAGAAATACTCGCATCTGTAGGGGATTATGTTAAAAAAGAAGCCCCTATGGAAGAAGAAAAGGAAGCTCAAACAGAAGGGGAACAGATTGCGAGTGAAACAGCCTAATT
>SDNN01000190.1 GCA_004524425.1 Promethearchaeota archaeon | reverse complement strand
TAACTTTATATGAGATGGCAACCATTTCAATCGATCTTCATGTTTTTCCATGTATGGATTGTTTTCTTTCTTGACATGTTCCGTATATCTTACCTGCTCTGGCATGGGACCATAACCTTGTCTAACTGCCTCCTCTCTCATGGCCATTAACCATTCCCCTGCATAATGATGGATTTCGGGAATCTGACACTGCTGAGTACATGCGAGACACACAGAACATTGGTAGAAAATTTTAGCTAAATTTTCGGTCCAATTGAGCTGATCTGTTGAAATTGCCCAAGTGAGCAAGTTTTTGCCACTGAGATAATAAGCTTCGAATTTTCCAAATTCTCCAGACGGACATACACGAGGCCACCCTTCCTCTTGATATGCTGTTCTACAAGTTCCGCATTTTCCACATTGGTAGAAGATATCCTTGTAATAGTCTAAATCCTTATTTCTTTCAAGTTCTTGTTGATCTGGAACAGTTTTAATTTTTGTTATACCTTTTCCAGGTAAGAATTTGCTTTCCTTCTTTTTTGTAATTTTATTCACCTTCAATTCCTTGTCCTGGATTCATGATGTTATTTGGATCGAGTAATTTCTTGATCTTTTTAATAAGCTCATTCGTAGCGGGAAGAGTTCGATTTTTATTATGTTCTACTGCCCAAGTAGGAGGTTTATACATGACAACACCTTCCTGGTTTTGAACGGCTTCATGGATTTCTTTGAGGCAATCTCTTGCCTTTTGAATATCATCCGGATCGTTTTTATTAAAATTTATATTGGTTCGAGCCACGCAATAATGGCCGCCCATCATTAAACGACTATAAAATTGGGGGGGTTTATCATATTTTATGCACACTTTGCGAGATAATTGATAATATTTTAGTATACTTCTTGTAGAACAATATGAACCAATCCATTCTCCTCCGCCCCCTCTTGAAAAGTTCCAACATCCCCAGAAATGAACAGGTGTTTGTCCACCTGTCGAGGGGGTAAGATGCGGTAGAAGCCCTTGCATGTTTTCAGGAAAATTATTCACTTGAGTTTCAGCAGTAAGAGGTGTCACGTTATATTCAGCACAAATTGCTTCAATAGCTTTGCATTGAGCTTTATGCTGCTCTTCCGTATAAGCTTGCGTGGAAATTATACCAAAGAAATCGGCAAGTCCTAATTCAATGGGATCTATAGCTACACTTTTCGTGTCAAAACAAAAAAGTGACTGTGCCCAACCTAAATTAATTAAACAGAGATCCACAATACCCAATCCTGCTTTAGAGAGTTTAAGCATCATGGGCACACCTTGCTCCATTTTTTGAGCCAATGGTATGTAATCTGTTCGATAAGGCAATTTTGGCCATAATTTTATAGCCATTTTGGTGACTATACCCGTGGTCCCTTCCCAGCCTATAAATAGCCCTGCTAAATCAGGTAAAGGTTGTCTACCATACCATAAGTTTGAAAGGGCACATGAGCCTATTTTTACTAGCTCACCAGAACCGAGCACTACTTCTAAACCATTAATAAATTCGGCACCTGTACCTCCTATCATTCCCAGATCAAACATGCCATAACATAAACATGAAGGTACGACTCCCGTTCCAGGGGGGGACCAAGTCACTCCTGCTTTAAGATCGGGATGGTGGGCATCCAAATAACCTTTTAAATCTGCCCAGGTGATTCCACCCTCAACAACCGCATACATGTCATCCTCATTTACTTCCAAGACCTTATTCAGTCTTCTCATATCAATTACGATCCCTCCTCTTCGCGGGGTGGCAATTGAACCAAAATTGATACCTGATACCCAAGGAACTATCGGAATCTTATTTTTATTGGCAATCTTGACGATTTCCTGAACTTCCTCCGCTGAACCAGGCATTATTGCGATATCACATTTGCCCTCTGGTTCTGCCGTGATGAAATCATAATGATATAAGAAGGTTATTTCAGGTTGGTCTGAAACGTGCTTGTCTCCTACAATCCCTTCTAAATCTGAAATAATTTTATGATTAATCAATTCAATTACACCTTTATGAAAACTAATTAGATAATGTGACTTATAATACTTTTTACTATAATGAGACAAGAATAATTCAATTGACTTTTTAGAAAATAAGTCACATAAAAAGAAGTAAATTTTTTCCTCATTCACCAATGAATTTAAGGTTTAAGAAGTAAACTAAATTAAGTAAATTAAAAGCAAATATGGTGTAAATTCAAAGCAGATCTAAAAACTCCTCAACTTTGTTCTTTATTTTAGAGGCTAATTTAGGAGAATAGTGTTGTTTTATAAAATTTTTAATGAGCATTAATCGATAATGGGTTATTTTAGGAATCATTAGATCCTTGCTCAATTTATCCATTAAATCATCTTCGTAAATTTCTCTGATGTTTTCCAAGTAATCTGCGGTATATTCCGATTCCTTAATGAGCTTTTCAATTCCCTGCTGTAAAATGCGAAGTTGTTCTTCTTCATCAATAATCTCTACCGCTCTCTTAACAATCTCTTCCTCAAACTTCAATTTCTCATCCCAGGGCGTTTGTAAAATATGCTGGTGCGAATCTATGATAAGGGCTTCTTTTTCCTTAATTTTAATCTTATCATAATCGTTTTGTAAAATATATTCCACTTTCCCTTTACCTTTATATTGCTCTGGTAATAAGCTATCTCCGATAAGATTCATTAACTCTGTATTGTCTTCAGAAGGATCATTAATCATGAGATATGCCGGGTAATTAAAGATCTTCGCGTGGATTAAGGAAAAAACGCCATATAACCCAAATAATTGAATTAATTTTCTTAAAGTGAGAATTCCTGCCTTTTCTTTTTCTGTATCTTCTGTAGGTAGGGCCATCTGAAGATCTATTCTTTCATAACCCTTGATATCTCCTTTTGTATCCACAAAAACTATGAATTGATGTTCAGAACAAACGGCATTTATTGGTACTTGAATTTTCACGGTACCAAATTTTTTTTGACCAAACACGGCTTCGGGAATATTGATTTCTTTCTTGATACCACAGATTGGACAAGTTACTTCTAATTTTCTATAATTGAGCTGCATGGTTCTATTCTATTAAAAAAAATAATTTCAATTGAAAAAGTACTAAATAAAAATATAAAGTCCTATCTTTATAATCTTAACTCATTTTTTCTTACCTTACTATATAGAAATCCATTTTTAAAAGATAAATTATTTACAACATTAAGCTATTATTAATAAAATAGAACTTGGATGTAGATGCGATGAGATTCGGAATAACTCCCTTGGAGGCTGACAGTTTTACAGACATATTTAATGAAGATGAAGGAATCAATAGTCTTATGAACTTTCGCTTTTCTGATGTAATTTTGAAACTGATTGAAAAGGGATATCAACACTTTGAAATCACCTTGGATTTGTTTCAAGTTTTACCCATCGGATTCGATGATAAGGAGAAAGAAAAAATAATAGACTTGTATGAGCAACATGACATAACTTTTTCAGCTCATTTTCCTATTTGGAGTGTTGAGCTCTCATCTCCAAATAAATTTATTAGAGAAGCAAGTATTCAAAGTTGTATTGATTCATATAAAACTTTAGAATTTTTGGAATCCCAAATCGACGTGTTTGTATTACATCCAACCGGAGCTCTGACTGCAGATTTCATCAATTTTGAATTAGGTCAAGAATATCAGGAAATTATTCTTGATTTGTTCACAAATTATGCCATTCAAAGTATTAAAAAGCTAATTCGAGAAACCAAAATTGATAGAAAAAAAGTTGCTATTGAAAACATAAAATTTCCATTTGATAGAACCTTAGAGATGATTGATAAATTAAAAACTTCCTTTTGTTTAGATACCGCTCACTTTTTGGGTGGTTTTTCAGGAGATGTCGACATTATAGATATAGCAGAAAGATATCTTGATATAACTAGTGAAATTCATCTTCAAGATTATTCTGATAATTTTTCTCCACCTGATCATGTCGCATTGGGAAGAGGAAATCATTTTCCTCTTGAATTTCTCAAAATTATTAATGAGAAAAAATTCGAGGGTCCTATAGTTTTTGAATTAGGAATGGGGCAAGCATATGAATCTGTACAATTTATAAAAAATAAGATTCCAGAAATAGATGTTCCTGATATTAAAAAATAAAAAATGGGAAAAAAATTGATCTTTTAAGCACTTTAGTGTTTTTTAAGCACGAGTATTATTCATTCTGGATGGATTTTCTGATCTGTTTTACTTTTTCATAAATCTTTTCGTAAATTGGCATGATGTTCAAAAAAAGATTTACTAATTTTAGAATTTCATCAAAGCCGTTTTGATTTATTAAATCTTCTTTTTTTTCTAGCATTTCCTCATGTATTTCTTCTACTTTTTTTTTCCACTTTATATATTCAGACAAGACATTATGACTAATCTCCATGAATGAGGAAGCAATAGAACTCATTTGATAAGTTAATTGACCTGATTCTGCCTTATCCATGATTTCGATCACTCCTAATTCAAGAAATTTATTTATTTCTTGAGATACCTTGCCTGCTGATAAGCCTGTTAATTTTCTTATTTTTTTCTGGGTTAAAGTTTTTCTAGTTATGAAATATACAAAAATAGACGAGAAGATTTCTTGCTTGCCAAAAAACATTGGGGTATGGGTAAAAAACTCAATAATGTCATTCTCTATTAATTTCATGTTAGGATCTAGATCTGATATAAAACCTAAAGATTCTGACTCACTTGGAGTTATTTTTATATTAATTTTTTCATTTGGATTAGAAAGAACTCTAAAGAGTTCCACGTAAATTTCTATAACTTGCTCTAACTCATCAAAGCGTTTCAAAATAGGTCTAAATTTATCTGCTTTAAGTTGAGGGATTTCATTCAATTCTATTCTCTTTTTCTTTAAAAATTTCTTAGCTTGATTAATATAATCAAGACTCATTTCAACCAAGGATGGTCTATCATAACCTATATCTATTTTTAGCGAATAAGTATATTTATGCGTGCCTGGAATCAATTTTTTATCAATAAAATTCATGCTTAACATGGCATTTAAATGAGTTGAAATTGTTCCGATCGAATAGCCCGTCAGCTCTTTTAATTGTTTTTGGGTTAATCGGTTATGAATATATAGATATAACAAAATCTTTGTGATGATTGGCGTTTGACCCCTTCTTTTACCAATTTCCAAGGATATAGAAACGAGTTCGTTCTCAAATTCTCGAATTCTGCCTTTAAAGATGTGATTGTTATTAAATGTCATCTCCTATTTAATATAATCATTTTTCATTTATAAAATCTTTTTAAATTTCAAAACTTGTGAAAACCTTTAAATATTATGATCAACTTTTTTTTATTGAATTCTCAAATTTCAAAATTTATGAATTATATTTAAAAAAAATGTTAGCAAAAAAAAATAATTTATCTGAATTGATGGAGAAAAATATACAGATAATGGTGAATAGCGTTTCTAAAAGCTATTTTACCGGAGATATTGAAACAAAAGCATTAGATAATATT
>SDNN01000032.1 GCA_004524425.1 Promethearchaeota archaeon | reverse complement strand
TCATGGAATGCAACATGACCCCTTCCACCTACTCCTATGATTTGCAAATCAATTCCCCCGGAATTTTCAATTTTTTGAACATATTCCTCTTGTAATGTACTACGGATCCAAGATAAATATTCTGAGGTGGGATTATCTTTAATCACGATCGATTTTCCCGCACTTTTTCCTAATTCAATGAAATCGTCAGGATGTTTATCTAATTCCCTTATGAATTTCTCTTGATCAATCAAACATCCATAGGGAACGCAGGCTTCAATGAATTTTTTATCAAGTAAGCTGAAAAATTCTTGAATCATGAAATAACAATAGCTTTCTGGATGAATGGTTCGTTGCTGGCAATTATTCTCAGGAAGGCCAATGTATTCATCTAGATTAAAAGATCTAATCCGTCCGCAATCGAACTCTCCAGCATTGGCCATCTTTGCTAATTGTTTATAAAGTCCGGTGGGTGAATTTCCCGTTGCGAGTCCTAATACACATTCATCTTGACTCTTAAGAGTCTGAATGATGATATCTTTGACAATCTCTGCAGATATTTCGCTCATGTGATCAAAATGTTTTGTGATAATTACTTTAATGGGCATGACAATCATTCATGATAGTTTTCTTGAAATGTAGTTATAACTAAATTATATCGATTAATATTAGTTTTACAATCTTATATAAAGCAAAATTAATAAATTTTTATTTCTTTTTTATTTTTAAACTCTAATTTAAGCCTGACTCATGTGCGGGATTTTTGGAATTATAACTAATCAACCGGATATTCCCATGGGAAAAATGATTCTTGAGGGAATCAAGCGTCTGGAATATCGTGGCTATGATTCATGTGGAATAGTTGCACAGTCAAATTCTAACTTATATGTCAAAAAAGACTCTGGAAAAATTGAAGATATTGTGAAAAAAATAGATTTAACTGATTTTCCAGAAGATTCCAAATTGGCTCTTGCTCATACTAGATGGGCTACCCATGGACCTCCTACAAAAGAAAATAGTCATCCACATCTCGATTGCTCGAATGAAATTGCCGTAGTTCATAATGGAATCATTGACAATTTCATGGAACTACGAAAAGAGCTCATGTCAAGAGGTCATGTTTTTAGATCTGATACCGATACTGAAGTCATCCCTCATTTGATTGAAGAATCAATGAAAAATGGATTGGATCTTAAAAATGCCACTATTGAAGCGTTAGACAAATGTAAAGGTGCTTACGCGCTTGCCATTTGTCATGCTAAAAATCCAAACACGATCATTGTTGTTCGGAAAGAATCTCCCTTAGTTATTGGCATAGAGAAAGGAAAAACGACTTATTGTGCCTCTGATATTCCTGCTTTCTTGCCATTGACCAGAAAATGTTATATAATGGATGATCATGAGCTCGCAGTGTTGAAAGCTGGTGAAGTCGAATTTTTTAATCTCAAGAATAACAATGCTAAAATTAAAAAGGAATTACAGACCATCAAATGGCAAATAGATGCTGCTGAAAAAGGGGGCTTTGATCACTTCATGTTGAAGGAAATATACGAAGAACCACGTGCATTAAGGCGAACCATGATGATTTCAAAAGATCTCTTAAAAAATTTTGCCAATGCTCTCATTTCAGCAGACAATATTTATATTACAGCTGCAGGAACCTCTTATTATGCTGCTTTAGCGGGAAAATTCATGATAACGAAATTTTTAGGGAAATACATCCAAGAAATGGAATGTTCAGAATTTAAAACTCAATTTTCTAATAGCTTAAAAGATAATTCAGTAATTATCGTGATATCTCAGTCAGGTGAAACTATTGACACTATTGAAGCAATCCGATGGGCGAAGAAGAAAAAAAATGTCACTATTTTGGCAATCACTAACGTGGTGGGATCATCAATAACCAGATATTCAGATCATGTCATTATAACTCAAGCGGGACCCGAGATTGGGGTTGCTGCGACAAAAACATACAGTACTCAAGTGCTAACCCTGGCTTTAATTGCCTTGGAAATTGCAAAAATGAAAAAAGTAGACTCTTCTGATGAAATTAAAAAATATTATGATGCTCTAAATTCCACCCCTCAAATAATTGAGACGTTTCTTAAAAAAAATGTGACCTTAATAAAATATATTGTCAATAATTTAGAGAAGAATTTAAACTATTTTTTCTTAGCACGAGGCATATCTATAGCAACAGCGAAAGAAGGGGGGCTTAAATTAAAAGAGGTGGCATGTCGTTTCATTGAAGGCTATTCTGCTGCTTCTGCCAAACATGGGCCGATTTCTTTGGTAAGGGAAGGCTTTCCGATTATATTTATTGCCCCACCGGATGAGACTTATAAACGCTTAGTTGGCAATGTCATGGAATTCAAAGCGAGAGGAGGCACGATTATATCAGTTGTTGTGGAAAGTGACGTCAAAATAACTGAATTAAGTGATATCACCATTCGGATCCCCCAACCTGCCGATAAATATCACAATTTATTTAGCCCCATCACTTTCGTCACAGCTTTACAGCTATTAGCTTATTATGCTGCTTTAGCCCATGATTTAGATCCCGATAAACCTTTGAATCTGTCAAAAACAGTGACGGTTCATTAACCGTTAATCATGAGTTGTATTGACAAAAATCATTTTACTTAAATGATGGAAGATGTCGTAACACGGCGATTTTTGCATTTTCAACGATGCCCTCTAACCAGGCTATTCCCAGTTCTACTTCATTTTCATCGAAATTTTTTATTACTTGAATATAATTTAGGCCTATCTTTTCAATTATCATATCGATTTTCTTTAGGAACTCCTCTCTCTTTTTCTGATCTCCAGAAAATGTTAATGAAGCGTTAAATTCATCTTCTATGTTCTCCATGTTCTCTAAAAGCTCTTTTTTCTGATTAATGAGCTCCAATGATGCTTCAGTGCCCATCACGGATTTATATGTCTTGATGGATCTTTCCATCTTGCTGCATAGTGCTTTAAATCTTTTTACTCTCTCCTTATATATAATATCAAGTTTTTCAAGTGCCCCTTCATAAAGCAGCTTTTCTAAATTACTTTCTTGATAAAATTTGATACGGACATTCCGATACCACTGCCTTAGAGCGATTATATTAGCAATATATTCAATACAATTGATAACTCGTCGTTTAATGCTCCAATAAACTCCAGGATGGAAATCAATGTCATCCTTTGTAGATTCCTTGCCCATTAAAAGTTTATTACCTTGAGGACAATCTCCACGATATATGACCCCTGCAGCAATTACCGTGTTAAAACCTATCCGACTTGGCCCTACTAATCCCCCTTGCCCTCCTAAAAAAATGGGAGGTTGATTGAGCATGACTCCGCGCGCAACATCACCGATTAAAGAAGCAGTCGCTTTATCTTGATTAGGAGTGTAATTAAAGTGAATATATGAACTCCCTACTTCACTATGATTGCTCCTATCTGTCCCTCCTGCCATTAATATATCACAAAAATTAATAATGCTTCCTAAAGTAACAAAAGGAAATAATATGGTTTGTTTGAGACCAGTGGTGTGTGCTCCATTCGCTTGCTCTTCCAATAAACATCCTTCCCGAACCTCAGCGCCATCTCCTATGTTTGCAGAGTCGAGAAATGTAGATTCTTCAAAATAACCTCCTTTTAACTCGACATTCTTGCCCAGTTGACAATTTTTAATTGTAACGGGTGATCTTTCACCCAATTTAACTCCAGGCATGATAAGCGTCTTTTTACCAAAAATTTTACAACCAGCATGAATAATTACATCTTCAGCTGATATCTTGTTGATATCCACCTCCTCCCCAATTTCCACGGATGCGGGATTCGGAATCTTTACTCCTTTCCCAATCAAAGCAGTTATTAATGAATTCTTATCAATTTCCATTTTAATATTTCTCCTTTCATATTGTTCATGAAATTATTAAAGTGTTCTGAGAGTTTTATATGGTTCTAATCTCGTCTCTAAATAAAATTTCCATTTTATAATAAATATTTCTTTTCAAATTAAATGACATGAATTTACAATTAGGAGTAAATAATAAATTAATCCAATCTCTTTTCAATAATATTTTTGCTAGGGTCTTGATAATAAAGGGTATTAGGTGCTACATCTTCAATAACTAAGGTTTGGGCTCCGATCGTTGAATTCTCATTAATAATCTTCCCAGTCATTATACTGACATTTATGCCTGTTTTAACATTCGGTCCGATTATGGTACCAAATTTTGTTCGCTTGGAGTCCACTTTTTTTCCTTTTATATTTACCTTTATGTTTTCCTCGTCAAGCCTTAAATTTGCAACCATTGTTCCAGCACCTAAATTGACATTTTCACAGATGATCGAATCACCAATATAATTAAAGTGGGGTAAATTCGAATTTGAAAAGATCATGGAAGATTTAATTTCACTCATTCCAATAATGCAATTTTTATCAATAAAGCTATTAGGTCTTATAAAGGCATTTGGTCCAATTATCGTATTTTCTCCTATAAAACATGGCCCTTGTATGTAAGAACCAGATCTAATGGTGGCTCTTTTTCCAACATGAACTAAACCTGATATGTTAACGTTAGGTTCAACATTTCCTAAAATCTTGTCTTCGATTTTTTCCAAGAGAAAATTATTTGCGTCCAATAATTGCCATGGTAAACCAATATCGCTCCAGAAAAAATCTTTTATGATATACCCGGCTATTTCTCCATTTAAATCGAAAATTAACAATTCCATGGAATCTGTAAATTCATATTCACCCCTGACTGATTTTTTGGTTTTTTCAATAGCACGAAAAATCAAAGGTTTAAAGAGAAAGATTCCAGCATTGGCTAAATTTCCTAAATTTAATTCTGGAGATGGTTTTTCGGTAATTTTTTCAACAAATCCCTTGGAATCAAGCGTAATTATACCGTAATCCTGTGGATTTTCTGCTTCGAACAAGGAGATCAGACCATCCACTTCTTTTTGATTGAATTCCCGGACTAATTCTCTAAAAACGATAGGATCTACTAAAATATCTCCATACATCATTAAAAACGATTCATCTTTTACGAAATCTTTTGCATAAGCACACGCGTGAGCGGTTCCTAAATATTCCTCTTGAGTAATGTATTCAATTTTAAGGTTAAATTTCTCAACTCCATTCCTAAAATATTCTTTAATTACTTCCTCTTTATACCCCACGATAAGTAATATTTCATCAATTCCCGCCTCTTTCAGTCCTAAAATCGTATGTTCTAATAATGGTTTCCCCGCGATAGGTATCATTGGCTTTGGTCGAGAGGAGGTAATTGGCCTTAATCGCTTGCCTTCCCCCGCTGCAAGTATTACTGCTTTCATTATTGAAATTAATTGACAATTGTATTAAAATATTCTTTAATAAGAAATTAAGGACATCTTAAATGTGATAAAAGTTGTTAAAAAAAGTATCTTTAGGTAAATTTCAAGTTATTTAACCATGAATCTTTAATTTAAACGCTTCAGATCGAAAATATGACTATTCCAGGGATTTAATTCTACATACAACCCATACATGCTTAGATTTTGACCATTATATCTATAAATATTTTGATTGAGCAAATCATTAAATTCCCATTCATAGGTGCCAAAATTTAATTTTTCGATTTTGACCTGACCTCGAGACTTAAATTCGCTGTAATTCACAATAATCACCCGATATTTATCTTCTGACCACCATTGATACCCAATTAAGTTGTTATTTGAAATATCAGCATCGTTAACCTGTTCTATGTTACATAATGCCCAGTTTCCATCTTCAAATTCACTGCTGGGCGTTGCTTCTATTAGATTTTTATAAAATCCCATTAATTCTAAATTATTCTCTTCATTAATTCTCCTGCCTAGTTGAACTGGCCATTTAATTTTATATCCCTTCATTTGCCCTTCATAGATTAATTTAGCACCTGGTATGGTACAAATTATTACCGCAGCTGCTTTCGATTTGCTCTCTCCAAGAACCTTAATTGCCCTTTTTTCATCATGATTTTCTATAAATCTGATCAGTTTCCTTTGATAATCCCAATCTGCTTTTAAATGTTCTCTGACTGAATGGGCATTATCATGAATTAGTCGATCATGTAATTTCTTGTCATAACAATAGTCAAATCCCTGCTGTTGTAATTCCCATTCCATGTTCCAATATACTTCAGCCAAAAATGTAAAATTAGGATAATCTTTTCGTATAGATTTAATGATATCCACCCAAAATTCTTCCTCCGGAGGTGGACCAGCTCTTTCCCCCCAGGTTTGAGAAAAAATTTTGTTCGTCATGAGCATCGCCATATCACAACGTATCCCATCACAAAGCTGAGCAATTTCTAATAAGGTGTATATTGATTTCTCTCTAGCTTCGGAAGAGAATGCGTTAATCTGAATGGTATCGCCCCAGGGAGGAAAATAAGGATCTTTCCCATGAGCATACACTTGATCAACAATCTTGCAAAACTCTTTTGGATGAGAAAGCAAATCTTTTTCCGTGCCCTTTATGAAAACATCGGATTTTAATAAAGTCCACATGTGATCTACGGCAACGTGATTTGGAACGTAATCTAAAATCAAAAGTAATTCAGAATCTATTAATTGCTTGCGAAAAGCCTTTAATCCATCATTGCCACCGAGATGATCATCAACTCGATAATAATGGATAGAATATGGAGATCCCACCACATCTTCAGGTTTGAATTTCCTTAGAGCATCATGATATTCCTCCTGAAGGTATGGGTCTTCAAGAGCAATTTCTCTTCCTTGTGGACTTCTTTCCCAGACGCCCATGAGCCAAATGACATCAAAATTTCTAAATTTATTATTAATGATTTCTTGTGGTACATTATTTAGATTGATGGAATCATTATACTTTCCCGATAGATTATTAAGCCATGGCCAAGTATTAATTTCTAATATTTTTGGATGCTTTGGCCATTTTAATTTGTTATATGACATTGTCTTATTATAAATAAACACATGTTTCTATTATTAATTTTAATTGAATGGAGTTTATATTCTTTTTTGTAATTAATAGAAGTGCTAAATCAGGTTTTTCTTTTCATGTGCCCTGGTAGCTTTAATTTAATCATCTCAAAATTTTTTGGATTTTAATGCCAACATTTCAATTTTCAGATTGTCATTTAATCACTTACTTCAATCTGGTAAGGAATGCAAGTTGCGCTAGCCTCTACTACTTTCTCTCCCCTCTCATTAAAGCCAGACATTACAAAAGCAAGTCGATTGTTTTTTATGTCTACTTCCGTTATCTTCGCTATAGCTTTAATCGTTTCTCCAAAATATACCGGCTTGAGAAATTTAAACTCAATGGTTTCAGCGAGGCAACCAGGTCCTGGAAATAAATCACCACCAAAATGGCTTATCATGCCTCCAACCAATAACCCGTGCACTATTGGTTTTTTAAAGCGAGTTTTTCTCACAAATTCGCATTCATAATGGAAGGGATTATGATCTCCAATAAGCTCAGCCATGAGTTCAGTCTCTTCCTGGGTAAAGGTATGTGAGAATTCTGCTTCCATGCCGATTTCAAATTCTTCGATGCTTTTGCCTATTATCATTAGTTTTAAGTATATTGTAAATAAATTAAACCTTATTTTATAGATGAATTGCTATTTTTGATTTGTTTTAGCTGCGTGGATTAAACTAATTAAAACTAAAATATAAAAAGAAGTTTTAGTATGATTTAAGAAACAAATAGATATATATTTCTAAATAATCATTAATAAAATAAAGAAAATAATAGAGATTAGATTCAAAAATGTCTGAAGAGAAAGAAGCATTACGTAAATTAATCATGTTAATTTCTGATTTGAGAGCAAAAGATGAGGAACGCTATGAAGCGCATGTTAATTTTATGAATGAGACAATTAAAATGATTCGAGCTATTGAATCTCAGATGAATAAACATTGGGAAGCAGTTTTGGATTCTTTGCAAGAAATCAATGAAAACATCAATGCTAATTTAGATTCTCTATTAACGGGAATAAATCCAAAGGGTTTAAGAGAAACCTCCAAATCATTAAGAGAAATCATGGACACGATGAATAAAAGCGTGCAATCAATGAATTTAGAGAAGGTTTTAAGCGAATTGAAAGTGCTCCAATCGGGAAGCTATGTTGTACAAGCAGCCCCTCAAGTCTCAAGTAAACCTAAACCAGAAGCAATAACTGCTGGATCAGGATTAACCCCTCCTACAGGTTTAAAGAGACCCAGCGCGACTCAGGCTTCTGGAACCCAGCAATCCGCACCTGCCGCTACCTCTGAAAACGCCGAATGGGTTGATCCTCATGAAAAGAAGAAGGATGATGAGGATGAAGAACCACATCTGCTCAAGCCCTCTGATTTGTGGGGAAGTTAAATTATCATTTTTTTAAAATGAGTTATTTTTTATACAAATTTATGCATGAAGGAGCTCAATCTATTTCTCACTTCATGAATATTTTCACCAATTCTCTTGAAATTTATCCCAATAGTAGGGAGCTCAAGCTGCTTTTCAATTTTCTGTCCTAGATCTGAATAAATATTGGACAAGGCACTACAACCGTATACTTGATTAAAAATAAAGCCGTCTATTCCTAAATTTTTAGCAGATTTTAGATACGAATTAGTCAAGTTTTCCATGTCACATCCTAATCCTCTATTAGAGGCGTCAAAAAGAAAGCGGGCATAATCTTCAATGGGATCAGAATCTCTTGATACCGGAATTTCCTCCAATAGCCCCAAAATATCCCAGTCAGCATATATTACTACTCCTCCTAGGTCATCAATGATTTCATGGATGTAAGGTTCCCAACCTTGGAAAATAGGAGTTAACACAATTTTAGGCATGTCGGTCACATCCGGGCCTTTATTTTTTTTAATTCTTTCTCTCATTTCTTTTACTAATTGACTAAAATTTTCTAAATATCTCTGAGCGTTAGAATTGTAATCTTGATATGTAATGGTTAATAAAGCTAAAATTTCGCTAAATGTTGCAGGTTTACAGGGGAGATAATTAGATGAGCCAATTTCATATAATACTGTTTTATAAAACCTTTTTACTTGGTTTCCAATTCTAAATTGCTTTTTTAAGCTATTATCTGAAACCACATTACCCGTAATGTTTTCCAATTCGATTATTGCTTTTTTTATGTTTTCTTGCATTATTTCTTGGATTTTTTTGTTATTTCCTAAAGTTGAAGCAGGAATATCCACCCAGACTTGATTTGGGACAATTGCTTTAAGATTTTCTGAAAACTTATTCCATTCACTGCACCTAATCGCAAAATTTAAATTTGCATCTATTAAATCACCTTTCGAAATATGCATGCCGTATAACGCTTTAATCCCAAAGCATAATTCACCCGGAACATGATTTTGCTCCGCTAAGTCATACATTTCATTGTACTTATCATTAGTTGAACGTATAACGTTATCTAAAGTCGTGTCTAAAATTTTTAATACATCGAACCTTCGAGCAATATCTAGAATTTTTGAAGTCAGATCCCAACCAATAACCGTACTAGCAGAACTTAAGGTAAAAAGTAATTTATTTTGTTCAAAAGATTCCAATCTTATTGGAAAAACAGGCACTGAATCTGACGCAAACACTAAATCTGGAAAGCCTAATGCCACGGATATAAGTTTCTTTCTATCTCTGGACTTTCTTTTTTTTAAATACTCTCTGCCCGTTAAGAAGTTATATGCCATTTTCAAGACAGGTGTAAAACTAACAACGTCATCCGTGTATACACTCATTTTTTAAAAATATCTCCAAAAACCTACATCTAAGCAATACTCTAGATTCAATATTAAAGAATTATCAAGGTTTTATAATAAAATTTATGAGAACACGTGCAGAAGACTTACTTTTACGAATATGAAAAATAGAGAAGTGGTATTTTACTGAAAATGGCTAATTAAACATTTCCATGAAAGCTCCTAACCGAGTCTTCACTTGTTCTAGATTTTCACCTATCTTGTTAAAGGTCAAGGCAATATTGGGTATTTCTAATTCGCGCCGTAATTTTTCTCTCAACATGCTATAACAATTTGAAATTGAATGACATCCGAAGAGTTGGATAAAAATTAAACCATCGACATCTAATTTCTCAGCTATTCTTACATATGAGTCTGTAAGAATATCGTTATCACACCCAATTCCGCTTGTGGTGGTTTTCATGAGGTATTTCGCATATTCTTCAACGGGATTCGCATTCCTTGAAACATCGATCTCCTCCAAAAGAAATAACATGTCCCAATCAGCATAGAGTACTCTTCCCCCCAATTCATAAATAATTTCATGAGTTTTAGGTTCCCATCCCCCAAACATTGGTGTTATAAGGATTTTAGGTCTTTTTGATACTTCCATGCCAACACCTTTTCTAATTCTCTCTTTCATTTCATTGACCAAGTGATTCATGTTATCAGCATATCTTTTCGCATTTGAATTATAATCTTGAAAAGTATGATTTAATAAAACTAAAATCTCTGAAAAAGTTGCAGGATTGCAAGGATAAAAATCTGATAAAGCAATATCGTGTAAAATGGTTTTATAACATTGCTTTACCTGGTTTCCTAATAAAAAATGAGATCTTAAATCGTTGTCACTACAAGAAACACCAGTTATCTCTTCTAATTGGGTTATCCCTCTTGAAATGTTATCAGTTAATAATTCCAGTGCATTTCCTATATTGCGAGGAGGAATATCTATCCAAACCTGTTTTGGGGAATTAGGAATGGTCTTTAAGGACTCCAAATATTTATTATAAGCACTACATCTAATTGAAAAGTTCAAGACAGCATCACAATTTTTTCCTTTTGCTACATGTTGGCCATACAATGAGGTTATGCCATAGCAGAAATCACTTGAGATACCCCTTTCAATTCCAAGTTCGTACATCTCATTATATTTATGATTAATAGTATCGATGGTATCATCAATGATTTCATCCACAATCTTACTCAATTCTTCTATTCCAGAACTTTTGAGAAATCCTAAAAAATTCGATACTCTTTCCCATCCAAAAATATTGGAAGCAGATCCTAGATATACTAAATATTTATGAATATCAAGTACGTGCATTCTAATTGGAAAAACAGGTACTCCCCCCGTTGCAAAAGCCAAATCTGAGAAAGGTAATGCAACAGAAATTAACTTCTTTTTTTCACGGAATTTCTTTCTTTTTAAATAATCCCTACCTGCCAAAAAATTATATGCGATTTTTAACACGGAAGAAAATCTGACTATATCATCTGCAAATACACTCATTACTATTATCCTCTTTCCATTTATAATAAATGCTTTTTTCGATTAATTTCTAGCAACTCTAAGTATTATTTCTTCTTGTAAAATTAAATTCAATTGCTTTTTGAACTATTTTATTCATGATCTAATTATAAAAATGTTTGATAGGAAAAAATTAGGTATTGATTATAAAGATTATAAGAATCCATATAATATGTAAAATAGTAGCAATTTATTAAAAATTAAAATTTTTGGATACGCTTCTTTCTAATTCTAATTTTCAAAATAAAGATGAGTTAGATTTGAAAAAATTTTATTAATATTATCACCAGTTTTCGCAGAAGTAAGTAGGTAATTTAAGTTTAGTTTATCTGCCTCTTCTTTTAAGTCTTGTTCACTCACTACTATTTCTTCCATTAGATCTGATTTATTTCCCACTAATATACATGGAATTTTATTTGATATTGCTTTAGTCGCATCTTTATACCATTTTTCGGCATTTTTTAACGTTGTCTTCCTAGTTCTGTCCACTACAATTATAGCTAATTGAGCTAGTTCATAAAATTGTTTCCTAAAAGGAGTATTGCTAATGACTTGTCCCCCAATATCCCAAATTACTAATTTAACACGTGTATTTTCAATATCAAAACTCTTGTTGGAAATTTCTAGCTGTAGTGTTGGAATGTATTCTTTAATAAAAGTGTCTTCTATAAAGCGTCTTGCAATAGCACTCTTACCTGCTTTAAAATCTCCTATTATAATTATTTTTAAACTATAATCTCCTTCAGGCAGTATAGAACGAGTTTTTATTTCATAATCTACTTTCTGATATCCCCGAACTCTAAAATTTTTATCAACAAAAGCTTGAAAATGATGTTCGCAAACCTCGTTCTTCTGAATTGATATTGTGGTTAATTGTTTAGATTCAGTAATTATTGAGGTGGAAATCTTCAATTCTTTTTCTGCTTTACATATTGGACAAACAAATTTTACTAATTTTTCATTGATCTTGTTATCATGATCATCAGGCAAATTCTATTTCACTTCTTTACTTATATTTTTAATCTTAACAATTTGAAATAAGTAAGTGAGTCCTATTTTATTATTTTAGAATTTTTTTCTTTTCTGAATTCAAAATAAAAATTGATCTATTTAAAATTAGTGCCAATTTCATCTTGTTGCGTTATTAATCACAAAAAAAAAACGCTGTTAAAATCTTTATATCATTTCCAAGAAGGCTTCTATTCTGGTAGTCATCTGACCACGAATTGATTTTGAATAATCTCTTTCTAGATTTAATACAAAAATTCCTTTTTGCTGTAATCTATTTTTTAAAAAAGCAGACATGATGGATATGTGATCGCAAAATTTTATGATATGGTTTATTACTGCTAAATTTTTCCCAGTTTTTTGCTTGTAATCGAAATAAATTTTTTCTAACTGGGCAACTTTATTCTCTAAATAAAAAGGAACAGAATGATCTCCAGTCTTATTTCTCATGAATCTTTCTATTAGGAAATCAATCGGATCTTTTTCTTTATTTAGAAGTCCATTTTCAAATTTTTGAGAATAGTAATTATTGCCAATCCATGTATCAAAAAAAATGATATTTCCTCCACTTTCTTCAATCATGTCAATTAAATCATCTCCAATAAATATTGAACACCCCGTCAGAATTAGATCTTTCCCATTTACTTCCTGTTTATTTTCATTTTCCTCGATAAATTTCTCAATTTCAGGCAAATAGCTTGGACCAAAGAGAATCGCTTTTTGAATCATTTCTAATTTTTTCCTTCCATTTAAATTCATCGTACTCAGAGTGGAGAGTTTTTCCTTGAAAGTATTGTATTTTTGAATGCTTTTAAAGATCTCATCATTTTCTATTTTCATTCCTGCAATTTCTTCAAGTTCTTTTTTAAAATTCAATAATTCAAGCTTGTAATATTTTGATGCATTTTCATCTTGAGTATAGGAGATATAAAAGTTAATTCTCGGTATGGAAAAGTATTTTGAAATGATTTCTGAAGCACAAATATTCGACACGCAATGATTTGATATTATCATGTAATCGATTAATTCTAAAAATTGAAATTGGCGCGGCTTTAGGGAAAAGAGACCAATACAACTTTGAGCAAAACTGCATGTAGTCGCAGGTAAATAATCATGACTGGCGTTCATTAGTTGTTCATTTCCAGCAAATATGAGATTTAAGGGAAAAAATCCTCCAGCATCAATTAATTCTTCAGGTATGTTATCATGAGACATGAATGCTATTATCTTCTTTCCATTAGCTTTTTGTTCTTTTAGGAAATCGTGAAAGTCAGCTGAAAGTTCTAAATCCATCATTTTTTAATTTAAAGGAAGGTATTTTTATTAAAATTTATGAAAATAAAATGCGTATGTAGGGTATTATTGTGGTTTAAAAATTTTTTAAAGCTATATCTACAAGCAATTAAGAAAAGAAGAATGATTGGTCTAATTCTTATCTTTCTGAGCAATCAAGGCCGCGCCAATTGCTCCTGTTAGCTGGGGATATTCTGGAATATAAATTTCATAACCCAATTCCTTCTCTAAATATTTTTTAACCGCTATGTTTTTTGCTACTCCTCCACAAAAGACGAGCAATGGTGCAACTCCAATGCGTTTTGCCATGCCTGCTACTCTTCTGGCTATTGATTTATGAATTCCGCTTGCAATATCTTCCTTTGAAATTCCCCTGGCAAAGAGTGAAATTACTTCGCTTTCAGCAAATACGGTACAGGTAGAACTAATGGCAGCTGGCTTGTTAGATTCTAAGGCTAATTCCCCAAAATTTTTTAATTCAACATCAAGAGCATGGGCCATGACTTCTAAAAATCTGCCGGTTCCCGCAGCACACTTGTCGTTCATCTGAAAGTCGATTACATTCCCCGTCTTTTTAGAAATCAATATTGCTTTACTGTCTTGTCCGCCGATATCGATTACAGAATGAGCTTCTGGAAAGAAATATTGAACTCCTTTAGCATGTGCTGTGATTTCAGTGACCTTGTCATCTGCAATGTCTATTGTATTTCTTCCATATCCCGTGGACATTACATAAATATTTGATCTTTTCAGATTATTTTTTTCTAAAAGATCATCAAATAATTGATGTCCAATTCTTTTAAAATCATAGGTGGATCGTTCAATCCGAAAATCAATTAAATTACTATTATCTAAGAGTACAATTTTCGTAGCCAATGATCCAATATCGATGCCGACAGTTATCACGTTAGTTCCTCAAAAGTCTTGATAAATGGAAAAATGAAATCCATAAAATAAATTTTTTGATGATGTAATAGAACTACTGACTTAAATTCTTAAGAGAAAGATCGTAATTATTATTGTCAAAATGAAGGCTGCAAGCATTTGTAGCACGTTTTTCAGAATTGATTCTTTAGATATTATTCCCAAAAACATCCCTAGAAAAATTATGCATATAAAAATTATGATAAAAGAGGAAATGAAAACATTTAATCCTGCTTGTGTTACAAAGAAAAACGGTAATATGGCCACCACTCCTCCACAAAATGGACTTATTCCGTTGATAATTGACACCACGATTCCCGTGAATCTTTCAGCTTTTTCATGAATGGTTCTAATTTTCCTACTCTCATCCCTACTTTTGAAAATGAGCACTCTCTTTTTTTTGTCACTGTTGTTCTTTATTGGGATGACCATAGCTTTTTGAATCTCCTCATCATCAATTTTTGAGTTGTTAATCTCCTCCCCGATATCTGTTTCAGAATAGAGCATGGCCATTGCTTTATCCAACTCCTTTTTATACTTTTTTTGCTCTGCTTTTTCAGAGAGGTATGATCCGGACACTCCAGAAATAAGCATAGAAATGGAAGTACCCAAACCTGTTAAGATGACATATGATGATAAGATTGGTTGATTTGGTTGGTTTATTAAGATTATAAAAAATCCAAGCAATATGCCCAAAATAGTCAACATTCCGGCTGATGTGGAAATTACATCAAGTTTCCGTCATAGAAGTTATTTACAAAATATCTTCTAGCTATTTTGGCCCAACCAGTCATTTCATTGTATAATTTTAACTTTTTTATCATGGAATAACTATCTGTGAGATAATTATTATTTTAATTTATAATTGGAATTACATTTAAAAATATTATTTTTATTTATAGTACTATATAATAACATAAATAGTAATTAAAAATTTTAACTGATTTTAATGAACAAAATTAAAGAAGAAATAATCACCATGCTTCACGAACATTCAAGAATCATCTATGATGTCTTAAGTGACATGTCTGTCTTTTATGCTGGATGGGCAGAGGCGTCAAAACAAAAGAATCTCCATAAAAAACAAGCTAAAATGCAATTATTAGAGGAAGATGCTGATTCTATCAAGATTAAACTGATAAAAAAATTTGCTGAGGCTGGTACTCAAGGTTTAGGGGGATACATAGGCTTAATCTTGAAGATGGATAACGTGATAAATTCTGCTCTTGAATTCGTGGACATTTTAAATTATTTAGATAGCAAGATCAACCAAGAAATTAAAAAAAGATATGAAAAATTGCTTAATAAAATCATGGAAATGGCAGATGTCTTGAAAACTACCATTAAGAATTTAAGAGACAATCCTGATGGAGTGTTTGAAAATACCACCCAAGTCCATGAACTTGAAAATGAAATCGACATAATCTTTCACGAATTTCTCAATTATCTCTATGAAAATAAGGATTTAGAAATTAGAAAACTATTACGGATTAGAGATTCAATCATAATATTGGAAGAATTGGCCGATAGGATTCACGATATTGCTGATGAAATAAGAATTTTGCTTTATCAATAATCATTCTATCTTTTTTGAACTTTTAACATTTATCAGGTAAATCGCAATTTACAATTAACTTAGCGTTGGCTTATTCACTTCTCATTATTAATTATATTAGCTATATAAGATATATTTACGATTATAAAACTTTTTAATAAGATTTTTACGCAACCATGATTTATTCTCAACTAAATAGTTATCAAGTTAAAAATTTATTCGTTTAGTGATGTAAATGAACTCTAAAAAGAAATTTTGGACGTTAATAGCGATATACCAGCTACTCCTAATAGTTATCATGTTTTCAAGCATAAATGGAATAATAACACTAGGAAGAGCACAAGGAGCTGGTGCAGGGGAATTTGATTCAATGACTTCCGTAGTATTGGCGCTTTCAGCGGCGATATCAGTTAGTGCGGGAGTATTTGCTGCATCTTGGGCAATTAAGACCGTTGGGACGGCAGCAATTTCTGCTCTTTCAGAAAGAGAAGGAACGTTTGGTAAGGCGTTTGTCATCGTGGCACTAGCAGAGGCGCTCGCTGTTTACGGCTTAATTATTGGAATTTTGCTTTGGACGCGAATTCCGTAAGAGATCCAGCTTGTCTCCTCTAATCTCTTATGAAGAAAATAAATTGAATAAAAATAATTCCTTCTATGGTGAATCATAAACGAGTGTTGTCGTTCCTACCTACACGTATACTTACATAAAAATTGGTTTTTTAAAACAGTTGATAATGGATGCTGATAGTTTACAAAAATTAAGAGAAATAGAAAAAATTGAAGATTTTGTCGAATTTATTAAACCTTATTATCCTGATTTAGACATTGAGCAGTATACCATTGAAGAAATAGAGAAAGAATTGATGAGGGTGTTTGTCAAGATTATCGGCAGAATTCTTACTTATTCTCCCCAAAATATGAGAGACTTCTTGAAGGATTATCTTTTGCAGTATGAGATCATGAACATAAAACAAATCATTCTGGGCATGATCATTGGCATGAGCAGGGAACAAAAATCTGAAAATGTTAATTTTTTAGTTGAGGAATATTTGGAAAACAGTGATTTTATAAAGGGTTTATTAGAGATTACATCTTTAGATGAGGTTCGGGTATACATGCGGGGAACCAAGTATTATGAAGCAATTAGAGAAGGCATTCTTTATTTCAAAAACAACAATGAAATTTTTGTTTTAGAAGCGTTTTTAGATCAATTATATTATAGAAACCTAAGAAAAAGAGAAGAATTCCTTAATAGAAAGGAAAAAAAGATGATTTCTCTTTTTATTAAAATAATAACCGAAATATACAATCTAAATTTGATATACAGGGGAATCATTAATAAAATTGATAAAACACTCTTGTCTCAGTTTTTAGTCCAACATAATTTATTTTTAACAAAAAATGTAATTGAAGATCTCTTAAATTTAGAAAATATTGATGAGTTTATCACAAAAGTCAGGGAATATTTTAAAGGAATAGAAGAACTCAAAAATTTTTATGAAAAAATCGATATAAAGGAAGAACATTTGCGTTGGTCATATGAAGGCCTCTATATAGAGTATTTTTTTTCAAAGTTCAAGACAAAATTGGATGATATAGATTATTCTACGATACTACAAATATTCGAAATATTAATCAAAAAAGAAAAGGAAATTCGTTTTGATATAATGCCTAATACGGTCAAAATCATACATGAAAAATATAAACTATTAGAACGTTTTCAAAAATAATATTAAATAAAAAAAAAAGAAAATTACCTTTTAACGATGGATATATTTAAATGGGTACAAGATGTTGAGAATGTGTATCAAGATCTAATTGAAGAGGCAAAAAGAAAGAGTCTAGACGAGATTAAATCACTCAGAAGGGATAAGGAAGATGAAATAGAGTCCTTACTCTCAAAAAAGCAAGATATTGTTAATTTTGCCCTTAAAAAAACTTCAGAAGAGGTTAATGAGAAGATTGATGAATGCAATAAGAAATTAGAAAATGCTCTTAAGGATATTGAAGAGAATTTTAAAAAAAAAAAAAATAAAGTCAAAAAATCAATAATAGAAAAATTAGGTCTTGATTTTTAATGTCTGAAAAGAAAATTCACGTAATTGGATATGATGAAATTGTCCTTTTATTGGGACTCTTGGGTATAGATGGAACAATTATCGAAAATTCCGATCAATTCATGAAAAAATTCGAAGAATTAACTAAAGATGATTCAATTGGAATGATTATTATCGCTTTAGATTTACCAGATGAGATAATAGACTTCATTGTCGATTTTAAGCTGAATAAGAGAATCCCATTTGTATATATTTTACCAGATATATTTAAGATGAACATACAAAAAGAAGACGCCATTTTGAATAAAATTCGGGCATCTATTAAAAAAATTATCATGTAGGAAGGTTTTTAAAATATCAGAAGGTAAAAATTTAAAGGAAAGATTTGGTAATTTAGGGTTATATTTAATTAATAAAGCTCAAGAACAAATAAAAGAGATCAATCAAAAAAACCTATTTCAAAAAGCAGAGTTAAGGAAAAAGTATTCAGAAAGAATTAATGAAAGTTCGATTAAAACCAGAAAACATTTTAGCGATACCTACAATCAATTTCTAAATGATTCATTTTCTTCAACTCTACTAGAATTAAAGGAAAAAGTCTTAAATTTGAAAATTAAATTAGTAAATCAAATCAAGAATGAGCTACTTGAAGATATAAAAGATTCAATAGACGAATCTTATGTGAAAGATAAATCAAAACCATATACTCTATTTTTAATTGAGGTAATAAATAAAATCAAAATTCATAGAAACGACAAATCTTCAATTAGCATAATAATGAATTCCAGAGATTATGATTATTTCATCAAGAATTTAGATGTACTTAGCAGTCAGTTTAAGAATGAAATAGTAATTAAGAAAGCTGAACAGGATTTCATTGGAGGATTCAAATTATTTCAGCAAGATACCGATATATTCTATGATTATACTATAGAAACTATAATTGATAAAAATGAGACACTCATACAAGAAGAATTATCGAAAATCACTGAAGAAGAAGAGATTAAGATTATTCAAGATGATTTGGAACGATTCATTCAGCATAAAAAAATGGAAAAAGATGATTATTTAAAAGAATATGACAGTATCTAAACAAAAAGAAAAGTCTGAGTACGGATATATATCAGCAATCTATGGTTCTTTAATAGAAGTTAGAGGTCTGGAATATAACATCCGACTTCATGACATGATTAAAATAGAAAAACACAACATATTGGGTGAGGTCATACAGATCTATTCAGATCACATCGTAGTTCAATGCTTTGAAAATACAACTAATCTAAAATTGCATGAACCAATTATAAATTTAAAAGAACCATTATCTATGGAATTAGCTCCAGGACTTTTAGAAAACATATTTGATGGGATCCAGAGACCGCTAGAATTAGCATTTAACCAATCCAAGGGAGCAGGCTTTTTAGAAAGAGGATTTGAATTGTCATCTTTATCTAGAACGAAAAAATGGCATTTTGTGCCGAGGAAAAACGAGAATGATGTGGTCTCACAAGGAGACATAATTGGGGTGGTTCAAGAAACTCCATTAATCGAACACAAAATAATGGTTCCTCCAAATCATGGAGGGAAAATCACATCTCTCGCAAAAGAAGGAGATTACACGATTGTTGATGACATTTACAAGTTAGAAATTGATGGAAAGGAAAAAAACTTTCAAATGCTACAAAAATGGCCAATAACTCAAAACAGACCATTTAAAAAAAGATCTAATCCTGACGAACCATTAATTACAGGCATTCGGGTAATTGATTTGTTATTTCCAATAGCAAAAGGAGGCACTGTTGCCGTCCCTGGAGGGTTTGGAACCGGAAAAACGGTCATTCAGCAGAGCTTGGCCAAGTGGTGTGATGCGGACATAATCATATTTGTTGGATGCGGTGAAAGAGGGAATGAAATTGCAGATGTCTTGAAGGAATTTGCTAAAATCACCGATCCTAAAAGTGGGCGTCCTTTATTGGAGCGCATCGTATTAATTGCTAACACTTCAAACATGCCTGTATCTGCACGTGAGGCCAGTATCTTTTCAGGAGTGACAATCGCAGAATATTATAGGGATATGGGATATGACGTGGCATTATTGGCAGATAGTACTTCGAGATGGGCAGAATCGTTAAGAGAAATCTCTGGTTTATTGGAAGAAATGCCTGCTGAAGAAGGATATCCCGCATACTTACCTTCCAGATTATCCAGTTTTTATGAAAGAGCCGGAAAAGTCACTACTATAGGAAATGAGACTCTTGAAAAGGATAGATTTGGCTCCTTAAGCATCATTGGTTCAGTTTCTCCTCCTGCTGGTGATTTTAGCGAACCTGTAACTGCCGCCACCAAACGATTCGTTCAAGCATTTTGGGCTTTGGATGCCAATCTTGCTTACTCAAAGCATTATCCCGCTATAAATTGGCTGGATTCCTATTCAAATTATCCAGAGTATGTTTCGGATTGGTGGTACGAACGAGACATTGATTGGCTGGATGTCGATATTGATTGGTTTGAATGTAGAAATCAATTCAATGATATTTTATCGAAAGAAAATGAATTAAAAAACATAACTCAGTTAATAGGTGAAGAAAATCTTCCTGAGGATCAACAGCTAACGCTTTTTATTGCTAAGTTAGTTAAAAAGGGATTTTTAATACAAAATGC
>SDNN01000189.1 GCA_004524425.1 Promethearchaeota archaeon | reverse complement strand
TAAAGTTTCTGAAAATACATTTTTAAGACATGTAATCACAATTTAAATTATGAGCCACTCTTCAATAAAAAGTAAACTGCAAGCAATTGTGGGAAACAAATACATTACAGATGATAAAGTAGAACTCTATTGTTATTCACATGATTTTCCTAGTCGGGCTTTAAGTACTATAGATAATAGTTATAAGTTCATGGCAGATTACATTGTAAAGCCTCAAAATTCGGATCAAATAAAAAGTGTCATTGCTTTTGCAAATGAGGAAAAGTTAAAGCTTATCCCTCGAGGGGCAGGGACAAGTCTGGTAGGGCAATACATTCCAGTCGAAGGGGGGATTGTCCTAGATTTTAATTGCATGAACAATGTTCTTGAGATTAATACGGAAGATAATTATGCAATAGTCGAGCCTGGTGTGCTATATAGAGATTTAGGCAATCAATTAAGAGATGTTGGGAGGGGTTACTGGATACCTTGTAATCCGGGATCTGCAGACGTGTGCACTATTGGTGGTATGATTGCTAATGATGCATCGGGAGAATCGGCCATAAAATATGGAACCACGAGGGATTATGTTTTAAACATGGATGTGATACTTGGTAGTGGTCAAGAAATAAAATTAGGACGCTTGGTAAAAAAAACGGTATCGGGATTGGATTTATTAAGCTTATTTATTGGATCTGAAGGAACATTAGGCGTGATAACCAAGTCAACTCTTCAATTCCTTGCACTGCCAGAAGCTTTTATCACCGTGCTTAGCCATTTTGATTCGATTGAGTCAGCAATTAAAACTGCTAAAGAAATAAAAGATAATTTCACACCCATGTCGCTCGAAATAATTGATCAATTGGTAATAAATGGAATGAATTCATATTTATCGAGATTAACGCCAAAATTAGAACTAAAAATCACTCCAGCTGCTCTCATGATACGTCTAGATGGAGATAAAGAAATTGTCATGAATCAAGCAAATAAAATAGCAAAACTAATTTCAGAAAAAGGAGGATCATCCAATACAGGTATTTTAAAAGGAATAGAACATGAATATATATGGAAAGCTAGAGATGGGGCTGGTCCTTCACTAATGCGGGTTTTAAGACCATTTAGATATGCGAGAACCTTTCTTCCAGCAGTTTTAGATTTTACAGTTCCATTTAGTAAGATAAGCGTCTTAATGCAGAAATTGGACGAGATCATGAAAAAAAATAACATAGCTTGTAGTAGGCTTGGCCATTTAGGGGATGGAAATGTTCATTTGCTGGGTAGCCTTGAACTAAAATCAAAAGAAGATATGATTAAACTTGGTAAAATTCAAGATGAGTTAATTAAAATGACTACTTCCTTTGGTGGGTCATTGACAGCAGAGCATGGATGTGGCATTTGGAAAGCGCCTTATTTGAGCAGGGAACATGGAAAGGACGTCATAGAGTTCATGCGAAAAATTAAATCAATATTTGATCCTAATAACATTTTGAATCCTGAAAAACTGTATTTTCCAAAAGGAATAGCTCAATTTTCCAATTATGATATGAGTAAACATGGTGAGTAAATATTAGAGAAAAAAAAATTAGGGGAATAGTGTGGAAATGTACCTTATGCGGATTTTGTCCAAAAGATTTTGAATGTCCTGGATTTGATGATGAAATTCGCTGGGAAAGTACTTATGCCAGAGGGAAAGTAGCGATCGTTCACGCGTTATTGGAAGAACCCGAATTAAAGTTTCAGGATAGTGGTTTGGCAAGGGATCGCTTATTTTCTTGCACGGGATGTGGTCACTGCTCTTATATTTGCCCTTCTGGCATAGATGTATCATCAATCATCACATTAGGAAGGAAGAAGCTTGTCGAAGCGAATAATTATCCCGAATCACATGACATTATTGTTGAGAATGTAAGAAATTTTGGCAATCCATTCGGTGAGAAAGCAGCTAGAGATACTTCTTGGCCAGAACTTAAAATGAATGTGGATGCGGACACGGTTTATTATCCAGGCTGCATGGCAATATACCGGACTCCAGAGATAGGATTAGATACAATCCAATTATTCAAAATCATGAAGGAAAATGTGAGGGTATTAAAAAATGAAACATGTTGCTCTGGTGTTTTATATCGCACGGGCCATGTAGACGGAATTGAAGAGAATACAAAATTAATGTTAGACGAAATAAAACAGAATCCTCCAAAACAAATAATATTCACTTGCCCTGGATGTTTAGATGCATTTAAAATAATTTATGATTCAGAATTAAATGAAAAATTCGAAAATACAAAGCTATTGCATTTTTCCGAATATTTAATTGATAAATTATCAAAGCTAGGAGATCTTCAAGACAAAATAAAAGAATTACTAGAAACTAAAATCGAAGCTCCATTAATTTGGCATGATCCGTGTCATTTGGCTCGTGGATTAACCATTTATAATGAACCAAGAGCAATATTAGAGGCAATTGGAATTCCATACATAGAGTTTACGCAAAATAGAGAGGACACTAACTGTTGTGGTTCCGGAGCAGGGGTTCGCTCTGCATATTCTGAATTAGCTGAAAAAACAACCCTTTTACGTTTAGAAGAGGTAAAGAATTCAGGAGCGCGTACAATCTTAACTGATTGTCCATTTTGCGAATATCAATTTAAATCGGTAATTGAAAAGAATAATTATGACCTCAATGTATTAGACTTGAATACTTTATTGAAAGAATTAGTTTCGTTAAAATAAAAACGACAATGAAATGTTCTTAATTACGCTAACCAATCAATAATGCCTTGTTCGTTATAATTTCCCCATTTTGCAACTGCCTTTCTTTGAGCTCTCACATTTTTCTTTGGTGCGTTTATAGCAATATAATCATCATATTCAATAATTCCAAGACCTCCTTCGTTATTTCCTACTTCCTTGATATAATACTTTATTTCATCTTCGACATCTTTGGTAGTTCCATGGACGAATGTGGATTGAATGTTACAACTTAACCAAAATGCGATTTTTCTTTCAGCAGCAAAGTGCTTAAAATTTTCGACGCCCGTCATATGTGGGCTATCAAATTGCATGACATCAATATCCACATCAATAAATTCAGGGAGTAATCCTAAAACATCGCCACAGGAGTGAAGAATAAAATCCATGTCTAACTCATGAGTTAGATCAACCAATTGTCTAAATGGTTCTTTAAAATACATCTTGAATATTCTTGGACTTATAAATGCAGACTTTTGAGTGCCAAAATCATCAGTTACAAAGATGGAATGTAAGGGAGGACAATGTTCCTTTAGTTTTTCAATAACTCCTAAATTAAATTCAGTTATTTCTTTAATCAATTGATTTACGTAATTAAAATGTCGTTTTCTTGCTAAGTCGATGAGAAATTCGCTGAAACCCCTCATTTGTGAGGCACGATTGAACAAACCACTAGTATTAACAGTTCCAAGTAGATATCTATCCTCCGCTATTTCTTTCCATCGTTCCGCTTTCACTACTTTATATCTTAAAGGATCCCGGGGATCAGGGAATTCATAGTCATCAAATTTATCCCATCCTTCTCCCGTGCCTTGATCTTGGAATGGTCCCAGATAAGGATGTCCTTTGGTCCAATCACCTCCTTTCGTCCCGGAGGAACGCCAAATAGTCCCAAATTCATCTATGCAATCATGGGGAATTTCCCACCAATTTTCAGGATATCCTAAAGACTCTCTTATTTTATCATCCCAATCATACACATCTCTTCTAAAGACGGGATTTGATATTTCAGCATCTCCTCCTGGTGGATGGGGAGGATAATTTTTGGGTTGAAATGTGATGGGATCGTTAGGTGCCACGGGATAAAAATCGGATTGTGGGGTTAATCCTACGAAAGGCACCTTATCAGGGCGATCAAAATGAAAAGCTTTTTTCACTCTTTCCCATCGTTTCATTATTGAACCTAATTAAATGTTTGTTAATCTGTAGATTTATTAAATTCTAAAATAAAGAACTTTATTAAAATCTTTCAATAATTGATTATTTTAAGTAATATTTCGAATTATTTAGAATTTCCAAGACTTCCGACTCTGGCACGTCATACCAGTGTTTATATGCATCAGCAACGGCAAATCGCCATACATTTTTCACATTGGGACAAAAAATCTCGTCTACGTGGGGACTGACTCGTTTAACTGAACTCAAAGGAGAAGTCGGAACAGCAACATGTATTTTAGCGGGATCATATTTTTTTACCATTTTGATAGCGGCCAACATCGTAAATCCAGAAGCAAGACCATCGTCGATCATGAATATTTGTTTATTTCCGACATGTTCTTTATACTCTTTATCTTGATCTGTCTCTTTTTTATAAAATTTCAGTCTTTCTCTTATTTCTTGCTTGGTTAATTCTATAGATTCATTTATTTGACCCTCAGTCAAATTTAAACGATTTAACAATCCTTCATTGATCAGAATCGTACCATCCGTGGTCATCGATCCAAATCCAGCTTCAGTATTATAAGGAATTTTCATCTTACGCACGATTAACATGTCATATCGAATGTTTAATTTAGAGCAGAACCCTTCTGCCACAGGTATCCCTCCATTCGGGATTGCGAAACAGAAAAAGTTTTCAGGATTTTTAAGTAGCTGATCATATAAAGATTCTTTTTCTTTTTTAATCAAATCTGCTAGTACTTCCCCTGCTTCGAATCTTGATGCATATCTTTTAAAGTTCATGTCACTTATTGATTAAGATATGTTAAAATTTTAAGATTACATTAAAAATCTATTAATTTATAATATTTTACCTATTAAAGGAAGATCTCTTTTCTCTATAAATTTTTAAATAATTAGTTTATTATTTTTTTAGCTATAGCTTTAAGGTCATCATCATGATTATAAAGTAACTCATTGCCATAGCATATACTTTTTAGATTTAAAAAACAATTCTTGGAGATCTGTTATATCATGTCTACTAATGGGGAATTAGAAGAACTTTTAGCAATACTTAAGTCTTCAATTGATCTTAATAAGAAAATTCAAGCAATCGATCAATTGATTGAAATTCAGGATTTAAACCATTTTGATCTTGTAAAAAATATATATTCTAATGAATCACATTCAGAAGTTAAAATCAAACTCATTGAATTGATTTCCAACTGCTATAAAAAAGAGGGCATTTCATTTTTGAAACCTCAATATATTCTCGAAAAAGATTGGAAAGTAAGAAAAAAAATTATCGAAGCTGTTGCTAATATAGATAAATTAAATTCACTGAAATTCTTAATTGAAGCATTAGGAGATTCCAATATTGAGATCATAAAATCAGCGGTATTGACACTTGAGGGCTCAATAGATGCTTTAGAAGACTTAATAAACGTATTAAAATTTCGAAATAAAGAATTACAGGAGATCTTAATAAACGTTATTGTGGAGACAGGTAAAGATAGTGATATACAGAGAATAACTCAATATCTTGATGATGAAAACCTAAATATTAAAAAGGAAATACCAAGGATTTTGGGAAAATTAGGTAATAAAGAAGCCGT
>SDNN01000031.1 GCA_004524425.1 Promethearchaeota archaeon | reverse complement strand
ATTGAAATTACCATTAAAATAAAATCAAAAATCATTATTTCCATGTTCTTATATTTCTTCTAACACTTGAATTTCATTTTATTCAGCTAGATTCATATAAGATTTAATACTATAAAATACTTTTTTTGATGGTAATTAACTAGTCATTTTTTTTACTTTTCCTTTAGTCCACCCATATTTATGAGGATTGCGGTGGTCAAATTTGGAGACATATGGTTTAATATCTAATATAGGGGTTTTATCTAAAACGTCTACATTACTGACTGTCAATAGATTTTTATTGATTCTTAAAAGCTCAAATATCGATAATCCGATCGGGTTTGGTCTAAAAGGAGTTCGCATTGAAAAAACCCCTACTTCCTTATCTTGTAGAAATGGTTTTGATCTTAGAGGTACTGGCACTTTTACCATATCGAAATAATAAATACAATATATGTGCGAAAATTTATGTAAATTTTGTAGACCATCTTGAAATTTAGGGAAGATTTCTATGGTTCCTTGAGATTCTGACATTGAAAATTGTATGGGAATCCCCTTTAATGATTTGAATTTCGAATGAATGATTCCTATGGGTTGAAAACAAATCTCCTTAGGAAATTTCCGATCTTTTAAATCCTTTAAGTCAATTTTTTTTGTGATTTCCATCATTTAAACTTCCGATAAATAAATATAAACATTTGTTGCATCTTTTTATAGGAATAAAATGAACGATTTTATTAATTATTTAAAAAAAAATGAAATTGTAGAGAAATTAATTGATTTCTACCAAGTAAGTGGAAGGCAAAATGTCAAATTTATCCATAACATGGTTGAAAAAATAAGAAAGATAGGAAAAAACAACCATGATATGAAACTTGTTGATCCTATATCCGGTTTATATGAAAAAAATGTATATTATAAAGAAAGAAAAGAATTAGGAGAAATATACACCCCAAATTCAATAGTAAAATATATATTATGTAGAACAGGTTATACAGCTAAAAATGATATAGCAAACAAGAGGTTAATAGACATTAGTTGTGGTTCTGGCAACTTTCTCATACATGCAATTAAAATCTTAATCAATCATTTTAAAAGTATTCAAGAAAATTCTACTCTTGATTGGCAAAAAGCTATATCAAAGGTCAAACATAATATAGTTGGTGTGGATGTCAATCCAATAGCTTGTATCTTATGTCAAATCAATATTCAATTCACTTTATTTCAATTTTATGAAAACGTAGTTCAAAATGATAAGGATTATCAATTTCCCTTTTTTAAAATTCTCAATATGGACGCTCTAAAGTTGCAGCTTCGAGATGATTTTCAATTTGGAGAATTTTATGATTTTGTTGTGGGAAATCCTCCTTACTTATTTATCAGGAATATCCCTGATTGTCAGAGATCATTGATAGAAAATAGTGATTTTAAAACATCTAAGGGTCAATATGATTATTATCAGATTTTTCTCGAATTAGGGATTGCATTGTTAACACAACACGGTCAATTGGGATACATCTTGCCTGACTCCATCCTAGCATTAACGAATAGAAGTATTGTAAGAAAATATATATACAAGACTACCAAAATCAAGGAAATTTTTCATACCGGATCAAGATTTGATGGTTCCATTGTATCAAATGTCATAATTATCCTTCAAAAAGAGCATTCTGAAAGTAAGCGAGAAAATAATATCATACAAATGAAGCAATCTTCAATAAAAAATAATCAAATCATGCAGAAAAAAATAAAAGAATGGGATTATAAATTCCTAATCCATTTAAATGATAAGGATTCTCGTATCCTCGATTACTTAAACAATCAGTTCCCAAAATTAAAAGAAATAATGGAAGCTAAAGATTATAAAATTACATTAAGTCGCGGTGTTGAACTAGGTAAAGATGGAAAAATAATTTTTTGTGATAAATGTCAAAAATATTCACCACTGCCTCGAAATGAACTGATTTGCAGAACTTGTAGTTCGTTATTATCTCAAGATGAAATTGAGATAATAGTGGTTGAAGACATTCCTGATAATCAAAAAAATAAATGGAAGCTTTTTCTTTATTCTCTGAATAGATTTCAAATTAATGATTATAAATATATCGATATAAGTAAGAAAGGGATAAATTACAAGAATTTAGAGATCTATAAGGATAGAATAATAATCAGACAATTACCTCAAGATAACTTAATCTGTGCGACGTATGATGATAAATTATCTCTTACCTCTCAATCCTTTTATAATTTAAAAATTTTAAAATCACCAATCAAGGAATTTAATCATCTTTACTTGCTAGGATTGTTTAATTCTTCACTACTCTCATATTTCTTCATAAAATCGTTCGGATCATATAAAAAATTGTTCCCGAGAATATTGATTGAAAAAATTAAAAATCTACCAGTTAAAATTCCAGAAAATGAGAAAGAAAAAGAAATTGCGGGCAATATCATAAACATTATTAAGGAATTATTAGATTCTCGCAATAGTGACCATTTTAAAAGGATTAGTGAAAGGTTGGATCATGAAATTTTTGATTTATATAGGCTTCCAAGAGAGAAAAAAACATATATCATGAATTACATGAACAATATATAAACAGTACATTATGAATCTTTAATTGAAAATTCTATAATTCTAATTATTAAGTTATAACTTTAATTTATGTGAAAAAAATGGAAAGAATCGCAAAATTAACGAGAAAGACTAAGGAAACTGACATTGCCATCAATTTAAATTTAGATGGAACTGGTAAATATAACATTGATACTAGCTTCAAATTCATGGATCACATGTTAAACTTATTAGCTCGTCATTCTGGAATAAATCTTGAAATAAAAGCATCCGGAGATCTGACTCATCATGTAATTGAAGACATTGGAATACTAATGGGGGAATGTTTTGTTCAAGCATTAGGAGATAAAAAAGGGATTAATAGGTATGGAAGCTCTTTTATTCCGATGGATGATACTCTCGCTAGATGTGTCATTGATTTTTCTGGTCGCAAAGCCTTAAGATTAGATCTAAATTTAAACGAGGAATGTGATATAGAAGACGTTGCTGTTGAGGATGTCAGGCATTTTTTTAATTCCTTTTCTGAGAATGCCAAAATGAACCTGCACCTGCATATTTTATATGGTGAAGATCAACATCATAAAGTAGAAGCAGCCTTTAAAGCATTGGCCAAGTCAATTAAAGAAGCTATTAGAATTGTTTCACAAGAGATTCCTTCCACGAAGGGTGTATTGGAATAATTCTTTATTTAAAGGAAAATAGGACAATTTACTCCAGCCCGTAAAAACAAGAGAATATTAAAATTGCAATAATAATTCTAAAAATATAATCATTATTTTAAACATGAGTTATTCATCTAGATTAGAATTAATTTACATACCGTCTGATTACTGGAATCACTCTGCAAGCAATTTTAAATTAATTGATGGGAAAGGACCGATACCACAATCTTCGGATTTCTTTTTTTTATGGATGTTTCCCATAAGATATTCGGAAAATGAGCTAATAGATAAAGTTAAACACATGTTTGGAACCATTCCAGTAGAAAAATTGAGAACATGTCAAATTAGTCTAGCCATTCCCTCAGAAAATGAATATTTTACTGTGGAAACTATATTAGGAAAGATCATGCCCATTAGCCCCGTTTTGAAGTTGTTATATCAAATAAATATCATAGAAACGCAAGATCGATCCCAAAAACACTATTCTGATTCGATTAAAACTTATGCATTTTTGACCAAATTATTATTTGAGCTATTAAATAGAGGAAATTTTGCCCCTACTTTAACCCGCCAATCTGAAAATGTTTATGAAGGTAAATGGAAATTATTATTGAGAACTCAAACTGATAATGAAAGATTCAGTGCCATACTTAAACATTGTCCCATTACAGCCCATAATTTACCCTTAAACTTCATGAGAGAGAGTAAGAAAGAAAGTAATAATAAATATGTTGCAGACTGTTTATGGCACCCCTCATTCTTGTTCTCATATTATTTAGATGCCGTTGGAGACGTGTTTATTAGGAAAATATTGAAGAAAACTGGCTTTCAAACCTTTAAACAATTTTATAGCATGGAATTTGAAAAAAAAGAGGATAAGAATTTCCCACTCCCTTGGGATTTTAGGTTTCTCAAATCTATAATTACTGTTGATTCACAGTTTAAGATTAGATATTTTCATGAAAAAATAATTCCAAAAATTATCAAAAATTGGGTTCAAATTACTCAAAATTTAGATACTGCGAGAAATTATACTCTTGGATTTCAATTAAATTATCCTAAAAATAACACTGAAGATTGGCCCTTAAATTTAATTATCCAATTTTATGATAATATTTCCGTATCTTTAAAAGAGTTTTTAATTAATAAGCTTCCACAGGGCACCATCGCGGTTAATATCGGGAAGAAAGAAGAATTAATTGAAAGCATGTTTAGGTCATTAGGAAGTGCATCCAAATTATTTCCTCCCATTATGCGTGCTTTAGAAGAGAGAATTCCAAACCAGGTGATGCTCGCATCATCAGAAGTTATAGAATTCATGAGATATCAAAAAGATCTCCTCATACAAAGCGGTTTTTCCGTATCATTACCGGAAGTATTTACCATGGGAGGCAAACAAAGATTAACTACAAGACTAATTATTCATTCTAAAAAAAAGGAAAGCATCAAATCTAAAGGATATACGATGCCTTCAATGTTTAATTTAAATTCTTTGATTGAATATGAATGGGAGGCCACCATTAAAGGAGAGAAACTCTCAAAAAGTGAATTAAAGAGATTAATTGAGGGAGGAGAACCTTTAATCAATCGTGGAGGTGAATGGATTTTATTAGATCAGCAGGATGTTAAGGAATTAACGGAAATATTCAAGAATGATCTAATTTCTGGCGAAATGAATTACATGGAAGCATTAAAATTAGGATTATCCGAATCTATTCAGCTTGAGGAAGGAGGAAACAAGTTCGACGTCATAGTTGAAGGAGACCTTAATGAGATAATAGAAAAAATCAAGAGTATTGATAAATTTGAAGAAATTCCCGTACCTGAATCTTTTAACGGGAGTTTAAGACCTTATCAAGTTTCAGGGCTCACTTGGATGGCGAACATGTGCGAATATCATTTTGGACTTTGTCTTGCTGATGATATGGGACTGGGAAAAACGATACAAGTTATCGCTCTTCTCCAACATAATAAAGAAACCAATCAAGAGAGTCAAAAAGGAAGCGTGTTAATAATTTGCCCCACCTCACTCTTATTCAACTGGGAAAAAGAGTTTAATCGATTTGCCCCGGATATGGAAGTCATTATTCATCACGGTCCTGAGCGTTATAAAGATGCGAAAGATATTCCTAAATTCTTGAAAGCTCACCGCATTTTTCTAACAACCTATGGCACCCTTCGAAATGATATTGATTTTCTTGAAACTATTAATTTTAACGGGATAATAGTTGATGAGATCCAAAACATAAAGAACTATGATTCAAAACAGACTAAAGCCGTCTATAGATTACAAGCGAATTATAAAATAGGCTTGAGCGGAACGCCTATAGAAAATAGGTTGATGGAACTGTGGACTTTATTTGAATTTCTGAATCCAGGCTTACTTGGGAGCAGAACCAAATTTCAGGAAGATTTCATCGTTCCTATAGAGCGATATCAAGATAAAGAGGCTATTCGGGAATTGAAAAATATAATTTCTCCCTTTATATTACGCCGATTAAAATCAGACAAATCCATCATCAAAGATTTACCAGATAAAAATGAAATGAAGATCTATGTTGGTCTAAGTGAGGTTCAAGCAAAACTCTACAAGGAACTAATTGACGAAGCATTAAATAATTTAGATAAGGTTATTAAGGATAAAATTAACGTGCTTACCCTTTTAGTGAAACTAAAACAAATATGTAATCATCCCTTTCAATTTCAAAAAAAACCAGTTCCATCTTTTGGGAATGGTTTAAAATTAGAAGAATTCACGTCTCAATCCTATAAATTAGAAAGATTAATAGAAATGGTTGAGGAAGTAATTTCTAATGGTGAAAAAGCATTAATTTTCACTCAATTTAAAAAAATGGGTGATATTATTGCTGCCATTTTGCAGGAACAATTTAAATTCAAGGTTCTTTTCTTTCACGGGGGGGTTCCGGAAAAGAAAAGAAGGGAAATTGTAAATGAATTTCAGTCAAGTAACATTCATAGCGCCCCCATCATGATACTTTCCCTAAAAGCGGGAGGCACGGGTTTGAATTTGACTCAAGCTACTACTGTATTTCATTTTGACAGGTGGTGGAATCCCGCCGTTGAAGATCAGGCAACGGATCGAGCTTATCGAATAGGACAAAAGTCGCCTGTAAATGTTTATAAATTTATAACAAATGGAACGATAGAAGAAAAAATAGATGCCCTTTTGGAAGAAAAAAGAGATTTAGCAGATACAATTGTCACCGCGACGGGAGAATCATGGATTACTAATTTAAATTTTGAAAAAATTAAGGATTTATTTACTTATGAAATGTAAAGATAATAAAAATGTGCGAGGTTAACAGAAATGGATTATCATGAATATAATAGACGTGGGAGAAAAAAAAGGGAGGATAAAACACGTAAAAGCCAGTATGAAAAAATGCGAACCCATCAGGAAGTCAAGCAAATAAAGAGCGATTTGATTAATTATGCTCAGACTTCATGGGGAAAACATTGGATACATTCAATACTGAAAATCGGACGTCCATTCAGGATGCAACGTGGAATAGAATATGCTAAAGATGAAGAAAGAATTGAAAACGTAAGAATAAATAAGGGCCAAATATTTGCAACAGTTCAAGGAACAGCTCCCACACCATATCGTGTAAAAATTAATTTTGATCAAATTCCAGAAGTAGCATGGAATGAAATCCTTGAAGATTTGTCAAAAAAAGCGTTGAATCTCGTTCAACTTTTAGATGGAAAATTACCTGAAGAAATAATAATTATTTTTAAAAAAAATAACTACAATTTATTTCCAGATTCAACAAGAGGTTTAGAAGCAGAATGTTCTTGTCCAGATCAAGAAGTACCGTGTAAACACATTGCTGCTGTTATTTTATATATCGCAAAAGTCCTTGATTATGATCCTTTCATCTTATTAAAGTTGCGTGGAAAAACTAAAAAGGAAATATTAAGAGAATTGGGATTAAGTTATGTTCCTGACAAGAAATTAGAGCGAGCTGAAGCTGAAATGAAATCCGATAAAGATCAAAATATTGAATACACGTTTAACGTGCCGAAAATTTCTATAAAAGAAATTATTTCCAAACAAAAAAATAAGGATTTATCAAGCATGCTCACTGAAATGGAATTTAAATTTAAAAAACCTGGAAAACTAATTGAAATTCTGGCAAATTTAGGAATGCCTCCCAATCTTGATAATCCAAAAGCCTTTAAAATTGTATTAGAGTCACTTTATTCGACCATCATGGATGAAGTCTACTCCATGTCAACAGAATTTGAAAAAACCTAATATCTTTTTTTATTCATGCAACTAATAAAGTAGGAAAAAATAAATTTTAAAACAATGTTTAAGAATTCTACCGGAAACTTCTCTTCGCATAATAGTTGTTCAAAATTCTCTCCCATTTATCAGCTAACTCAGATAAATTTGTATCTCGAAAGAGTTGAACGGCATTTTCTAGTATCTTTGCTATATTGTTTTCATACTTAATTGTCTCATTTGAATTATGATCTATCATGATGAATGTAAAAGATAAAAGAATAGATTTAAAATAGTATATTACAGTGATGATGAAAGCATATAGCTTCAAGAAATATTCACGTATCTATTTAAAGGAGAATAATTAGATTTTTTAAAAAACTAATTTTAAATTAAATAAAGTTATTAAATTTATTAAGAAATGATATTGAAAGGTTTGTTATTGAGCATTGTCGATGGAAAATCTCTTTAAAACGCTATTAAGAAATTACATGAAAGAAGTAGATGGAGTAATTGCCGCTACCATCGTTGATCGTGATGGATTAATCATAACTTCTGAAGATAGGGAAGAATTCGATAACGAGCCTATTATAGGTGTATTATCTGCTGTTTTAGATAATTACATAGAAAGAATTAAGGATGAGTTTGGAACTGAGAGTAATTTTTATAACATCACCATGACTGGGAATAAAAAATTTGTATTTTGTTCTCAAGGTCCTCAAACAATCCTTACTACAATAGCAGATACATCAACATCTGATATCCAATTGAGAGTCTTTTCCGAACACGTCGCCAGTAAAATTGAATTAATTATAGCAGGAAATGAAAATGTTTCTTGTGAAATACCAGAGATTATAAGGACGCTCTCACAAACTAAAGATGGAAAATTACCATATGGAGAATTTTCAACAAAATTAATTTTATGTGGAGATTATCAAGTAGGAAAAACCTCGCTCATTCGCCGCTTCGTAGAAAATACGTTCAAAAAAAATTATATTAGTACAATAGGGGTTGAAATCTCGAAAAAAGATTTAGAAATACAGGAAAATACCAACCTAAATTTTATAATATGGGATATTGGAGGCCAGATTTCTCAAATGACCCCATATAGAAAAAGATTCTATAGTGGGGCAAATGCAGCTTTTATAGTTGTTGATAGAACTCGCGCAAATAATGAAAATAGCGTTGATTTTTGGTATCATGAAATAAAAGAGTCGGTGCCCAATAATATTCCCGTGGTAATCGTGGGAAACAAATCTGATTTAGTGGATAATATTGTTGTCAGCGAAGAAGTGATTAAAGAAAAAGCTAATCGGCATGGCTTTCATTATATTTTAACTTCTGCTAAAACTGGAGAGAATGTGCATGATGCTTTTCTTTATATTGCATACCGATTTTTAGACAACGTTTAAGAATTTTTTTATCATTTAATTTTTTAATGGGCTCATTTAATAAATTATTAGTAAATATTTTAATTATCAAATTGATTCAAGTTAAATTGAAGTATTTAATTTTTGAATGGAGGTGTAAGCAAAATACTAAAAGTATTATTTAACAATGTATGGTCGACTTGAAACACGAGAGGCTATTTGATGGGTTTTTCCATAAAAGAGATTACGTTTAAAGACAAATATCTGATATACCTCACTGAACCAGAATATGCCGGACCTTGGTTTAGCTTCAAATTAAAAGGAAAGTCCATAGGAATTGTACCCGTTGTTCTTAAAAATATTGAACCGACTCCGATATATCAACTAGTAAATAGCCGAAAAGGTACTAAAATTGACAGGATAACTTTAGATTTTGATATAAAAGAATATCTTATAAAACTTATAGAAGAAAATAAGTTAAGCCCCATCGCATTCAAAGATGAACAGCATAAAATTCGATTGTATCTCGATGTCTTCCTTAGAAGGGGTCAAGCTCCTTACATGAATACGTATTTCACTTTAAAAAATATATCTTCATTCAATTTAATTGATTTTTCAATGTATTTCATTTTTGATTTTGACATCAACGGGCTTCAAGGATTTGACAACGATTATAGTGAATATGATAGCGAAACTGACATAATATATCAATATGATGAAACTGGACTGTATGCAGGATTCTCAACCATTTCTAAACCCACTCATTATGAAACAAATTTAACAAAGAATTTCAATATTGATATTGATAATCTAAACTTATCGAATTCCTTATATCCTGAGCCAGGAGAGATCTTATCCGCTTTACAAATTGAATTCAAGACCCTTAAACCAGACCAATCCTTTCAAACTGCCTTGACTATTTCAGGTGGTTTTAGTAGAGAAGAACTATTTAAAAATATCAGTGAAGGTAAACGAGATGCAATGAACTATTTAGCGCAAGTTTATAGGTCAATTCGATCAGAGCAGAGAAATAAACAAGAAGAAGTATTTGTAAAACTAAACAAACAGAAGGCTGAAGGATGTAATGATTAATAAATCCAACATGATGAATCAAATAAAAAAACCTAAAAGGAGAGTTATTTGATGAATGGCTTCTGCAAGAGCTGGATTTTACGTGATCTTTAATTTAATTATTTACAATCTTATTTTTCATGATCTTAGAGTTCCAATCATTATCTTTTCATCTAATAGAAATTCAATAGCGGTGAGAGTATCAGGCACGACCACATCGCTATTTAATAGACAATTAACTGTAGCACCTTCACTTCCTAATACACTAATCCCTAAAACAGCATTTTTTATCATCAAAACATCATTATTTCCATTACCTATTGCCACGGTCACATCCTTACCCAGTTTAATCAATTCAATATTTTTAGCTTCAGCTTCATTAATATCCTCTGGATTTATTCTAATATGAAATACATCCAATTTTTCAGCGAGTTTTTTTAGATTCCCCCTAGTGTCAGCTGAGATTAAATATATTTCATAATTCTTTTTCAGTTCTTCAAATTTTTCTCGTACTTCTTCAGATATCTGCCCTTTAAATTGAATCGTTCCATTTACATCAAAAATCACGTTTTTGATGGTAATTTTTCCGTAATTTGGAATATTAATTTCCTTCATGATCTAATTATGACATTGATTAAATTCATATTTTATTCATTGCTTTTCTAATTAAAATTGTATTAATTGAATAATTCAATTATTGGTTAAAAAAATGACACATGTTGCCAAAATAAAACACGTTATTTTGATAATCATGGATGATGTTCGTGCATCTCATCTTTTTGATTTGATCAATAAAGGAAAGCTTCCTCATATGGCCAAGCTTGCTGCTAATGGAATTTCATGTCAAGACTGCATTACTTCTTTTCCAAGCGTCACCTTTCCTTGTTATCCAAACATTGTCACTGGTGCCTATTCGGGTTATTATCCAAAAGAGGGAAGCGGCATACCTTCGTATCATTGGATTGCTCGGACTAAGCCCCCGTCAGTAGGAAAAAGATTACCATACATGCGAAATTACGATGAGAGGAGTCATTTATGGAAAATTGGGAAAGATTTAGGAAAAAATTGCCTAACGATTTTCGAACAAGCTGGAGATGGAAATTATTTAAGCGCCACGAATGTGGTATTTCGAGGATCTCATTTCACGGTACCATCAGCATTCAACTCACAAATGATATTTAAAACAGCTGAAGAGGCTTTTAAAAATCCCAGTCAATTTTTCTCATCGAATGAAGTTCCCAAGATCACCATTATTTATGCTCCGATCACGGATGAGCTCATGCACGATAAAGGCTTTGATCATCCCGATTATATCAACGAACTCATAAATTATGATTCCTACATTGGTTCATTAATAGCCAAACTGAATGATTTAGGATACTATAAGGACACTGCGATTAGCATAATTTCAGATCATGGAAATTATAAGGCTAAGAATGTTCATGATATTGCTCCGTATTTTGAAAATTTAGGTTTAAGACAATATGCCCCTAAAAATAACAAGGGAGATTTCGATGCAAATATGGGTTCGGTCGGGTTTTTTAATTTCCGGGGAGAAACCTGGCATCATCATCCCAGTGTTGATCAAATGAAAGATTTCAATCCGAGTGGAACAAGCAGTAGTAGCCTGAATTTATTTGATGCTTTGTGGAAAGTTCCTGGAGTAAAATACATGTATTATAGGGATGATAACAATACACCCGATAAAGGAATAATCCATATTGAAAGAAAGGTGAATAAAGAAGAAAAACCATTAAAGGCTCAAATTGAATATAAGGATCATGGTAAATTTCAAAAAACAAAATATGTTTTTGAGGAGGAGGAACTATTTGGATATGAAAAACTTGAAAATATTGCGAATTTGACTGATGGCAATTTTCATTCCATCGATGAATGGCTAGCAGCAAGTTATAAGATAGATTTTCCGATGTTCATAGACCAACTCCCGAGATATTTCAAAAATCCTAGGTCCTGCGATATCCTGATCAGCACATGCGGAGAGTATGCTTTTAATTATGAACACGGTAAAACATCTAATGACCATCAATATTCGCATGATATTGCCCTAAAAAACTCAATGACTGTCCCCTTTATCATTGGAGGTTCACCTGAAATCCCGAGATTAGAATTGGAATATTGTAAAACAACTGATATGGTTCCAACCCTCTTAAGATTATTAGGATTAAAACCTCATAAAAGCGTTGTTGGCAAGTCTATCATATAGGTCACATGAAATTAATATCGATATTTTTCCTACTTTTTTATTATGTAGTTAAGATTTAATCGAGCGGGAATAAATGAAAAAAAAAGGAAAAAAAAAATGTGAATTTTACTTTTTTATTCTATCTACTAACCATTTGGGCATTATTAAGGAGAAATAGGTCAAGATGACAAAAATGAGAGCAAAGATCCACGAAGCAAATTGAAATTCACTATAGCCTGGATGATTGAATACAACAATCATTATATTATCTGCTAAAACCATGACAAAAAATAATATCATCGCAACCATGGAATACATCAATAATTTTAACCCTAAACGGGTAATCTCATCACTTGTCTTTTTTCTTGACTTTATGCAAATCCAAATGATTAAAAAGTACACTAAATAACTATAAGAGATGAAGCCAATGTTTGTATATAGTCTAATGTTCAGTTTACCCTCATATAATTCTCTTGGATATCCCCAATAATTCCACGGTAGAAATATAACTACTATTAACAACACCCCAGCGATTACAAGTGGAAGAAATAGATTTTTCCACTGATCTGTAATATTACTGGCGAAATAGAACAAAAATATATCAGCAATAACCACTAAACTATAAGCTAACGGTAGAGAAAACCTATAAATTTCTTTATAATACCCCGTGATGGCAGCTTCGGCGAGACCAATGGTAAGGACTATTATTGCACTTGTGAAAAAAGCATAGACAATGGCTAAATGTAATGCTGGTTTCTGTTGTCTTTCATTGTATTTCTTTATAAGTTTGTAGGTTACCACAATACCTGCTATTATGAGAGCAAAATAGAAAATAAATATGGGTAGAACCCTCGGTTCAAAAGATGAATATCTCATACTTAATAATGTGATAATTTTCAAATTTAATTCTTTATTATTGAAAAAATTAGGAGTTTCTTTAAATAGAACTTGATTGATGAAACTAAATTTATTGAGAGAAATGAATGGATTTTCTGTTATTATAATAGATCCATGCAAAAAACGAGAGATTAGATTTCATGAAAAAGTATTAGTATTTTAGAATCAAAATTATTATTAAATTATCGAACTGAGTTATTTAAAAAATAGGTAATTTATCGTTGAGTGATAAAAATCTACGGATTGAATTTAATGACATAATCGCCCTTGAGAAAGTTTTTGAATTAATTAAAGAATTTTTAAACAAAAATCCAATTAAAAAGTCAAAAATCAATATTGATCGCATTTACCGTAAAATAAATGCATTAAAAAGCGGGATGAATCAAGATAAACAATCAGATCTAAACATATTTCAAAAGATATTGAAAAAATTTAAATCTATTATCGGAAGAGAAATCAACTCTAAAATTTTTTATCTGGTTGGAGGTCATGGCGGTATTATAATAGATGATATTGGATTTTGCGAATTTGACTCTCCAGTTTATGCAATGAATCGACTAGTAGAGCAAATGGAATTAGGTCTTGAAAATAAAATCCCATATAACTTGGAAATTGCAGTCTCATGCCATGAATGGATAAAAAATAATAATCCAGAGCTCTTTTCTAAATTCATTTCATTATTTCGACGCGGTTCATTTGAAATCATTAATCCTACTTATAGTCAGCCATATAGTTTATTGATAGGGGCAGAATCAAATGTAAAACAAATAGAATACGGATTAAAGACACTAAAAAATCTTGGTTTAGAATGCAATGTCTATTATAGTTCAGAAATGTCCGTTCACCCACAGATCCCTCAATTACTGAAGGGATTTGAGATAAGTTATTGTTCATTGAGGACAAGATTACTAGGTACGTGTCCATCTTCTCATTCGGGATGCATTTATTGGGAAGGTCTAGATGGATCTAAGATACCAACCCTCACCGACCAATCAGGAATTTATAATGGGGAATATTTTCACGGAACTTTTTATCAAGAGATACCAAATTTATTATTTCAAGCGGTATCTCGTCCTTTTATTAAAAATCTCATATTTTCCTCGATTGAAGATTTTATAATGCCATTAGCCTTTCAGGAGGATGTGTGGAAAATCTCAGGATTTTTAGAGCTTTTTGGTAAATTTTGTGGTTATTCTGAACTCTTTAAATTGATTAAGACAGATGGAGAGTTTAAATACACGCGTGATAATTTTAGTTTAGGCGAATACATCTTTCTGCAAAATGATTTATTCTTAAACAATAAGAATTGTGAAATAGCAATAATTTCAGCTGAAATAGTGAATTTTGTAATTGGTCAGTTCGAACAAAATTCTGAGGATAGATTATTTGAGGATTTATGGAAAAAATTACTACATACGCAAGCTCATGATAATTATGCAGTACCTTTTGTCCAGCCGGGAGATTACGCAGCTCAACAATTGGATAAAGAAATATATGATAAATTGGAAATTAGTCCAAGAAGAGTCTCAATTTCAAAATTAAGCCTTGAAATGCAAAAGGATATCCAAAAATCTTGCTGGGGCAACATCAATGAAAATCTGAGAAAAATTGGAAATCAGCTCATTGAACCAAATAAAAAGGAAGAAAAAGCCAATTATAATTTTTTGATATTTAATCCCACAATTTATCCAAGAAAGGATATGGTCTCAATACTTCTAAAAACTAACGATCGTGCTGAGTTACAGCTATATAATGATACAGGAAAACCAATAAATTATGTTCATGAAGATTCGGTTATTAAATTTATTGCAACAATTCCTCCCATTGGTTATAAAATCTATTCCTTGAAATCCCATTTAGAACACCCTCATGAATCAAAATTCAATTTTTATTATGATTTAACAATTTCTCATGATAAAAAAGCCATTAACATTAGCTTTAATGGCATTGAAATATATAAGATGTCATTTACTTGCGAACATGATTATAATTTGATACTCAACATTCATGAGTTCAATAACATTGAAGATAAACGCGTCATATTGGGTAAAATAAAAAATCAAGATTTCAGATTAGAAATATTCCAATATAATGATGTAAATAGATTAGATTTTGTCTTGCATTCCAAACTAATTAAAGAAATAAGAATTGAACCTAATTTCGACGTGCTAAAATCCTTGGTTAATTATCCTTTTGGTGTTGAAGAGACAAAAAGATCCGATATTCAGACTTTAGATTTCTTATGGTTAATTGGAACAAATCAGAGCCTGCTCTACACGCAAAAAAATAGCCAAAAATTTCTTATCGATCGGGATACTTTTGAATTTCGAAATAAAGTTCCTACAAATGGGAGATATGAATTCAGCATTTCCATATTAGATAATGCGGGCCTGTCTTCAGTTATTAAGAACGTTACTAATTATAAATTTAAATTATTGGGAGTACAAATAAATGATAACTGTGAATTTTCAGAAAAATCTTATTCGTTCATGCCCTCAAGCCTTCCAGTCTCCCTTGTAAATTTATGGAGACGAGGAAAAGATTTCTACATGAGACTCTGGAATGCTAGTAATGAAGAAATTGATGTGAATTTAGAACAACTGCCTATTAAAAGTAGTTTAGTGGACATTGATTTTAATTATAAGATCAAGAACAAAATAAAAAATAAAAAAATAACAATGACACCCTGGAATATTAAAACAATTCAATTTGAAGATTAATTCAAGTGCTCTCAGGGCAATGGTTTTTCTTTTTCGATATCAGATGGATCGCGTCCTTTTTCCAGTTGCTCAAACCACCATTTATCCGTGGAGATCATTTCTTTAGCTTTTTCTAGTACTGCTTCAATCTTGTCCGCTGCTACAATTACCACGCCATTTATATCTCCAAAGATTAGATCTCCTGAGTGGATGGTCCTTCCCCCACATGATACAGGTTGCATCACGGAGTCCATGTCTATTATCATTCTACTTCGAATTGATGAACAGACAATACCCCTAGCGAAAATGGGAAATTTTAAAGCAGTAACTTGAGCAATATCTCGAACCGCACCATCGACGAGACCCCCTCTAAAACCTAATTTCTGGAGAATCCTGCTGGTGCTTTGGCCCAAACCCGCAGCAATCATCTCTCCCGACATGTCAACACACATTATTGGAAATTTCGGTACTCGCTTGATAAATTTTACCATGCGAGCTATTATGTTTCTATCTAATGGTTCGTCAGAAGTAATCATTTTCATAGTACCAGCAAATCCTATCATCCTTGCACCGGACCAAATTGGTCTAATTCCCGCATCAATAAAACCGGGCTCGAATCCTAACTCGTCAATGGCATCTGAAACCGCACAAGTATATAATTTAGCATATTCATTTAGAATAAATTCCATCTTTTCTTCTTTCATGATTTAGTCACATAAAAGATCTTATAAAATAGTTCTAGTAACAAAGTGTCAATGGTATTAATTTAATTCCAACATATATTAAATTATAAAAAAGGAACAAGAAAGTTAAGATAAGTAGAAGAAAAAATCCGAAGAAGAGTGAAAAAAATGGTGGATGAAGAGATTAATTTAAAGAAAAGAAGCAATACAATCTTCGAAGGGATAAAGAAAACTCCTTTTAATTATGTGACTTTAGGGATAATTGAAGGTTTGGGCTTGGAAGATAAGGAAATCCATGAAAAGCCTTTTATTGGAGTAGTGAATACCTGGAATGAACTTAATCCGGGTCATAAGCACTTAAGGATGCTGTCAGAAGCAGTTAAATATGGAATTGCTGAAGCAGGAGGAATTCCATTCGAATTTTGTACAATAGGACCTTGTGATGGATGGGCAAATGGAAATGAAGGAATGCGGCACATTTTACCTCAGAGAGAAGTCATTGCTGATTCAATCGAGTTAATGGTAGAAGCACATAGATTGGATGCCATGGTGACTTTATCAGGCTGTGATAAAATAAATCCTGCAGTATTAATGGCTGCAATAAGGCTTGACATTCCAACGATATGCGTACCGGGAGGGCCTAACTTTTATGAGATTAGATTCATGCCAGATTATAAAGGGATTGAACAAAGTATATATGACGATTTCACTCATAAACTGAATTGCATTACCTGTGGTACTTACGGTGCTTGTGAGATAATGGGAACGGCAAATACGATTCAATGTTTAATGGAGGCTTTTGGAATGACTTTACCTAATGCAGCAACAACTCCAGCTATGACGAGGATGAAATATGTCATTGCTAAGAATTCTGGACGCCAAATCATTGAACTAATAAAAAAAAATATCACTCCTTCTAAAATAATGACTCAAAAATCATTAGAAAATGCAATAATAGTGGATCTCGCTCTGGGAGGATCTACTAATTCTGCCTTGCATCTACCCGCTATTGCGCATGAGATGGGATTAGATTTTGAATTAGAACTCTTCAATGAATATAGTAAAAAAATACCCACTATTGCAAACGTTTCTCCTTCGGGTGAATATGGAATAGTCGATTTATATAAAGCAGGGGGAATTCCAGCTGTATTATCGAGACTTAAGAATTTTCTTAATTTAGATTGTTTAACCGTTTCGGGGAAACCAATTGGTAAACAAATTAGGAGAGTTAAAGTGTTGGATGATAACGTGATTAAACCTTTGGATGATCCCGTATATCCTGAAGGAGGGACCGTGATATTAAAAGGAAATTTAGCACCTGAAGGAGCAGTTGTAAAACAATCTGCCATCAAAGAAAAAAGCATGTTGCAGTTTGAAGGTCCCGCCATGTGCTTTAATTCTGAACAAGAAGTCATTGATGCCTTATCCTTGAATAAAATATCAAACGGTTCAGTAATCATTATACGCTATGAGGGACCAAAGGGTGGTCCCGGTATGCCTGAACTCTTAGCAGTGACCGCAACTCTCATGCTCCGGCGTAATTTAGACAGGGTGGCACTAATTACCGATGGTCGATTTTCAGGAGCTACTTCAGGACCATGTATAGGACACGTGAGTCCTGAAGCTTACGTCGGAGGGCCTATAGCAGTCGTTGAAAGTGGAGATATGATAAAAATCAATATACCAGAGAAGATGCTTGAAGTTGATATATCCGATGAAATAATTCAAGAGCGACTTAATAATTGGGAGCCGATTGAAAAGCCTATTAAAAGTAAAGCTCTTTTAAAATACAAGAAGTTAGTATCATCTGCTGCTAAAGGAGCAATATTTAAATTATAAATTATATTTGCTTTTTTATCATTTTCTTTAACACATTCAATATAGTTTTAGAATAATTTGGAAGGTACCATGGAAAATCATTCAATTATTGAAAAACTTGGTTTTAAAGCTTCTGATAAAGTCGTTATTTTTCACATTGATGATATGGGTGTATCCCATTCCATAAATGAAGCTTCATTCGAATGCCTAGATTTTGGAGTGGCGAGTTGTGGCTCGGTTATTTCCCCCTCTTCTTGGTTGTTTGAAGCGGCATCCATTTGTAAAAATAATCCTAAATATGACATTGGAGTTCATTTAACTTTAACCTGTGAATACGATTTATATCGATGGCGAGCTTTGAGTACAATTGATTCCAGCACGGGCTTATTAGATTCTGAAGGGTGCCTTTGGCGTACATCGGAAGAAGCCATAAAAAATGTAACTCCTAAAGCAGCTGAAATTGAGATGAAAGCCCAAGTTCAAAGGGCTATTGATAATGGAATTGATGTGACTCATATTGACACGCATATGGGAACCGTGATGGATCCCAAATTTCTTCCAGCATACTTAAAAATTGCTAGAGAATTTCAAATCCCTGCTTTTTTACCCAGAGTTGATAAAAAGTCATTGATTGACATGGGAATGGGAGACATTGCAGATGTAATCCTAAAAATGTTTTTAAAAATCGAGGCAAGTGGCTTTCCCATTATAGATCACATGATCATCGACACCATGGACAACTATGCTGATAAAGTTCCGTATTATTGTAATCTCATGGCTGAATTAAAACCAGGTTTGACACATTTTCTTTTTCATCCAGGGAAATTAAGTTCTGAATTAAAAGCTATAGCACCAGATTCAGCCGAATGGAGGGATCAGGATTACCGATCTTTTACAGACTCAAGAATCAAGGATTGCGTGGAGAAATACGATCTGAAAATAATTGGATACCGGAAAATTCGTGAATATTTCAGAAACCAACAATAAATTTTCATAAATTTAATTTTAATTTTCATATCCTTTATTCATTTGAAAAAGCAAGTTTTAAAATCATTTAACGTTTTGCATATTATTATTTCTAGTAATTATTAAACTGATGAATATGAGTGAAGATCACGTACCAACGGGAAAAAAAATATCATGGGCTGTGGCGAATATCGGTTCGTTAGCAATAGGACAAGCTTCCATCCTTCTCCTCTACGCATATTATTTCTTGTATCTTGGAATACCTCTCTCGCCACTTGGAATTAGTTTGGTTTTATTAGTCTACGGCATCTGGGATGCAGTCAATGAACCTCTAATCGGCCACATTTCCGATCTCTCAAGAAGCAAATGGGGACGTAGAAAGCCTTTTATTGCCATTGGATTAATTCCACTCGTAATTTGCTCTTACTTAATTTATACCCCCCCTATCAATGATCCGATAATTTGCACGATCTATCTAATTTGCATGTTAATTTTATACGAGACTTCTGTTACCATGGTATTTACCCTCTGGTTTGCTTTATATCCTGAGTTAACTTTATCCCAAAGCGAACGCCTTCAAATTTCGCGATTTAAAGAAATTTTTGGCGTGATTGGTTTAATTATCGGGCTGGCGATTGCTCCTTTAATTGCGGGCTCATTTAGCGATCCCATGTTAGGTTATTCATTGATGGGATTAATTTTGGGAATAATTGCTGTTTTATTCGTGCTTCCAACATTATTTTTTATTAAAGAACGAAAAGAATATCAAATAATAAAAGAGAATAAAACAGGCTTTTTAAAATCAATGAAAATAGCATTAAACAGTAAAAGTTTCGTTTGTTTCATCCTAGTTCAATTTTTGTTACAGTTATCTTATTCAGTTGTACTCTCTGGACTTCCATTATTCTTTGAAGGAGTTTTAGGAATGTCATCCTCTGAATGGGCTATACAAATGCTTCTTATCTTCTGTGTTGTAATTCCTGGATTATATGTCTGGGTAAAACTGGCTGAAAAAAAAGGCACGCGATATGCCTTGTTCATTTCCATGGTATGCTTTTGTTTAAGTTTCCCCTTAGTTTTTCTCGTTTATAATCCCACTTCGATGTTAATTGTATTACTAATAGCAGGCTTCGGATTAGGTGGACTAATGCTTTTTCCTACAGTCTTACTCAGTGATGTCATAGATGAAGACTGTACGAAAACAAATGAACGCAGGGAAGGGATCTTTAATGGAGTATCGGGTGTGATTGTAAAATCATCCAATGCGATTAGTTGGTTAGTATTGGGAATCGTACTCACCATCTTTCAAATCAACCGTGAAACCATGACACCCTCAACTCTTACTCCTTTAGGTGAATTAGGGTTGAGAATCCTTATTGGAATTATACCCATCATTTTCATAATAGTGGGCATCATATTCTTGTACATTTATCCATTACATGGAGAACGATTAGAACAAGTAAAAAGAGAATGTAAAGAAATAAATATTACTCTATCAAAAAATCTTAAATGAAGAATTTTTTTTTTCTTTTCTTTTAATCTAATAATTAATTATTTCTAGCTCTGCTAATTTATCATCTTTTGGAATCCCTGAATCATTCCATCCTCTAAACTTGTAATATTCATCTAACATTAAATCAATGGTGAGCACTTTGCCCTTGAGTCTACCTTTTTCCAAAGGAAATTTTAAGCGAGGGGGAAGTTGGTCATCTTTCTTAGTGATGCCGCATTTATTATTAAAAACTCTTTTTAAATTGAAGATTCTCTCTCCAATTTGCATCAATTCTTTCAAGGATAATTTGATTCCAGTTAAAAAATAAATTTCATCCAGAATTAAATAAAGCAGATCATCAACTATTTGAGTTCCTGAGGAGATGGATTGTCGGCATATGCCTAAAGCATTATTTATTTCAGATAGATCTTGGGATATAGCGACGTCTTTAGCAAATTCAGGATTATCTACAGTTCTTTCTCGAATAGTTTT
>SDNN01000188.1 GCA_004524425.1 Promethearchaeota archaeon | reverse complement strand
GCTATGTAGATTTAACAAATATTATCATATATATCTTTATTTATCCATTCCTAATAAAAAATGTATCTATGATAAATGAATTAATTCTTCATATCTTATAGAATAATGAAATACCCTTAACTGGTTTATATATTTTAATTGTACATGGTTTTCCAAATTCCCATATATATTTTTTTGTAATTTGTTTTTTGAGATCTGATGATTTTAATTGTTCAGCTAAAATCATGCAACAACCTCCTAATCCTGCTCCCGAAAGTTGAGCTCCATATACTCCATCATGCTGATTTGCTAAATCTATGATAAAGTCTATCTCAGGGATACTACACCCATAACCTCCAGGTATTTCCTCAAGATTAGAGTTCTTGTCAATTAATTCTTTTAGAAAATCGTCAGTAATGTCATTATTATAATTAGTTTTTTTAAGATTCTGATCAAAGCTTGAGACACGGTCACCATAATGAGAGATGTTCATTAATCGTCCCGCTCTTTGTAGATTGTCACTTTTAATGCTTTCTATAAATGATTTACTTCGCATGCATTCAGCAATTCCATAAGCTACAACTTTTCTTATTGGTAATGGTCGAGAGATATCTTTGAAGCTAAATTTCTTTTGTATTTCATTCCAATTCTCACCCAAAAGTCTTGGGATTTCCGCATATTCAAGATACTCAGGTAATTTTAACAAAATTTCAACAATTTCTTTAGTATTTAAGCCGATTTCATTTATATCTCTTAAATATTTTAGTCTATAGGCATGTTGAGGAAATAACTTCTTTATTAGAGAAAATCCAATTTCATAGGCAAGTACTCTTTGGTTAAATTGATCCATTTTAGACCCAGATTTATCAGCGATAATATTGGTATTGCAGACAAGCAGATTACAATTTTGAGGAAAGCTAACCCAATCAAGAATTTCTAATTCAAACAATCTAACATTGGCAATTTTATTTTTTTTAGCTAATTTAATAGCAACCTGATCTGCAGATCCTCCTCTGGTGCCCACGAACCATTCTGCCTCTGCTGATAACTTTATCAGATCTTCATCTTCTAAGCTTAATCCGTTCAGGTGCAAGAGAACATGAATCATTCCCATCGTTAATGCAGAGGAACTGCTAAGGCCTGCAGCAATTAATATGTTTCCTACAATACAACAATTAACTCCAAATATTTTCTTCAATCCAAAATAATTTATTAGTCTTAGATATGCTGCTTTTAAATAATTTGACCAGTTTCCTTTGGGTGACCTAATTTTAGATATAAATTTCTTGTTGTTGATTAGATCTGTCCAATTCTTGCATGATTTAGATATGAAATTCGCAAAATCTAGTTTGATGAAATTAAATTTCTCTTCATCATAATTATGGGCAATTATTTTAAAATCACTCCTCAGAGACGCAGTAATAAATATCTCCTTGTCTATTGCCACAAGATTTACATTCCCACCTTGATGATCCACATGCCTTCCCATCAAATTGATCCTCCCTGGGACTCTAGCAATCATGATTGATTCATTTCCAAACTTATTCAAGTGGAAATTTAATAGCTGTAAAATAATATTTCGCTTTTGATTGATATCTTTATAATCTACTCCATAGTCATTTTTCAATCTTTCATTCGAAATAGTTGTATTTTTGAAATATTCAATCCATTCCTTAACTGTAGGCTTGCTTAACATATCATTTAAATTAATTCACAGAGAAGTGATAATTTCAAGAACAACACTTTCTCAATCAAATTTTATCATCAATTCTAATCAATTTAATATATAAAAGAATAGAATTATCGGTTAAAAATAATATCCCTTCTAATTTCAGTGCTTATTCATTTGTGTAAAACGGAATAAAAATCATCATCATAATTCTCTATTTTCTTCAATACAAATAATCATATTAGAGAGATTAATCATGAAAAGATGATTAAAGTTAGCAAAAAATATAAATATAAAAATTAACACTTGATCTAAGTCTGGTTAGAATATTACATAAATCCTCATCTATTTACCTTGACAGCTGAATTAATTTCCAAGATTGAAGAATGGGACTATAAGGTTTTCTTATCAATATATAAGAGCAGTTTAAGTAAGAGAAAAAAATTAATTCTCGCTGCAAAAATTTACTCCTTTTTCGGCAATATCTATTTCTGGGGTTTGTATTGGCTTTCCATGGTTGTTTATGGATATATCACCAAGGATTATCTCCTTTTAGTGTTGATTACAGGGGGATTTATTCAGAGCATCATACTACACGTTTTAGTTCGGTATAAATTGGTTGCTCGCAATCGACCATTCATCACTCTTGAAAAAGAAGGCGTGAGTAGACATGATGATTTAATCAGAGAGAATAAATCGTTTCCCTCAGGACATGTAGCCTTTTTTCTATTTTTTGGTATCATTTTCGCCTATTTTTATCAAAGCTGGATTATATTATTAGTTTTTATAATCTTGGATGTGATAATGGCCATAACCAGATTAATATTAGGCGTTCATTTTCCCACGGATGTCATCGCTGGTTTTGGATTCGGAATTTTATATGCTTTGATTTATCTTTATGGAACGGTCATTTACTGGATCGATTTATTTTATTGGGCAGGTCATACCTTCTCACCGATAATTCATTATTGGATATATTTTTTTATCGACCAGTTGTTAACTTGGTTTTGATATAGCTTATCTGATTTAAGGAGTATTGTTTTTAATAATGAAATCAAATGTTTATTATTAAATTCAAGTTTAACTTGGATTTTAAAGAAGAAAATTAGGGTTAATATATTTATATTTAGTGGTTAAAATGATGAAAAATGAAGATAAAGAAAGTCATGAGGCCTCACAAAATACCGAGGACCCTACCTGTTATTACTGCAATAGTTTGAATTACTGTACTGTAGGTAGAGCTAGTAAAATGTTGGATAATTGTCCCATGAAAGTAAGTCCTGAGGTTGAGAAAGAAGCTAAAAGGTTATATAAAGAGGATGATTATGTCAAGGAATCAACCGGTGTAGCATCTACTGTAGAGGCTCAAGGATATATTCATTGGCCTCGTCTTAAAGATACCATAGAATATGCCAAGGGGATGGGTTATAATAAGCTAGGTATCGCATTTTGCGTGGGTTTGAGGGAAGAAGCTAAGCAGATTGCAGAGATATTGGAAAAGTATGGTTTTCACGTGTGTGGAGTGTGTTGTAAGACAGGTGCTGTGAAAAAGACGGATGTGGGCGTGCCCAAGGAATATACCATGTTCTCTAAAACGGGTTATACTATAGGTTGGATCACCTGTAATCCTGCTGCTCAGGCACTTCTGCTAAATAAAGCTAAGACAGATATGAATATAATAGTAGGACTCTGCGTTGGTCATGATATTACATTCATGCATCTCTCAAATGCTCCCACCACCACCCTTATTGCCAAAGACAGATCAATGCCTCATAATCCAGCAGGAGTGTTATTTACTCATTATGGACAAGAATTTTTTAGAAAAGACTTAAAAGAATTAAAAATGGCAGAAACCAAAAAATAATTCAATGGTAATATACATTAATTGTTTTCTTTTTTTTTTGTATTCACATCTAAATATGTAGCTTGCCAAACGAAATTAACATCTAGAGTGATTTCAAAACCAATCAATGAATTCCTCCAATTCTCTTCTTTCGATTGGCTTTCTTTTTTTATATTCCTCTATATCCTCATCGATACCTCCAGCTACGACTACACCCATTGGTTCATATTTGGCTGCACTAAGCTTGAAAATTTTTATTAACTCATCCTTGTGAGCTATTAAATCTCCAACCCAAACTGCTCCAACATGGGGAATAGCATGAATGGCTAAGATTATATTTTCTATAAGGGCGCCAATCGATAAAATATCTTGCAATCTATCCGTGCTTCTAGATAAATCTAAAAATACTACAAAACAGCAAGCAGCACTTTCGAATAAATCAGTATTTTCGCTAGATAATTCTGCTAACATTAATCGTACCGTCGGATGGGTAACGATATTAATACGCCACGGTTGAGAATTATCTTTAGACGGGGCAAACCTGCCGCATTCTAAGATTTCTTTGATTACTTGTTGACTTAATTTTTTGTATGTAAAATTCCTATAACTTCTACGAGACTTGATTATTTCTAACAGTGGTAAAGTCTGGATTTCCATATCAAAAAATTAGTCATGAGTGAATATAAACCTTTACACAAAATTAATCTTGATTTAAATAAATAATTAAGAAGATTTAGTTGATGGAAAAATTTTTAATAATATGATCAGTACCATTCGACAAAATCATCTAAAGGCCGTCTCTCTCGCTGTTTCGATGTCCGCTTATCCACTGGTTCGTCTATCTCACCCACAGCAATTACTCCCATGAGCTCGTAGTTATCGGTACTCAATTTAAAAATTTCATTAACTTTTTCCTTTTGATTTAATATCTCTCCTAACCAAACTCCACCTAAATCATGAGCATGAACTCCCAATAAGATATTTTCCATGAATGCTCCAATAGCTTGAATATCCTTTACTCTATCATAGCTTTTCTCTAGATCTAAAAAAATGACAAAATTAAGGTATGCATTTTCAATAATGCCACCATATTTGGTTAGAGGAGAAAGCATGTTTTTAACCGTTTCATGGATGACTATATGAACTCTCCATGGTTGATTATTGTTTCCAGATGGCGCCCATCTGCCGAATTCCAAGATATCATTGATAGTATCTTTATAGATCTTTGAATATATAAAATTTCTTATACTCCTGCGAGACTTTACAAATTCTAATAATTTGTTCGGACTGATTTCCATAAGGTGAATATCTCGATCATTTAATTAAAATTTTAAGAATTTTAAAACAATCAACAAAATCTGATAAGATTTTAAGAATTATTAGAAGTGATTAGAACAAAAAAATAAAAAAATGATAAGTTAAAAATTATTATTATTGTGATTCGATATCCTTGGCGTCATCTTCTACCATGTCATAATATTCAATGTCCATTAGACTACCTACAGTATTTTCTCTCCAATGTGCCTTTATGGGCATTGAGATATAAGTGTCTTTGACATCAACATCGGGATGCAATTCTGCGATGCTACATGTATCCGCACCGTCATGCTTAACCAAGACCATGGGTCTCTCTTGAACCTCTCCCGTTTCTGCATCTTTCAAGTATGCAATGACATAGGTGGCCACTTGAGCAGTATCTCTAAGATCTACCCACCTGTCTGGTTTTACCAAGCATTTTCCACATACGAGTCTTGGCGGATAAAATACTCTATTACATCCAGAACAACGATTTGCTATGAGTTTCTTTTCTTTTAATTTATCCAAAAATGGTTGCATATGGGTGATATTGAATTTAAATTTATAACTTGATAAGTACCAACTTCCGGGCATCGTGCGAGTTTTTACATAATCCTTTTTGATATAATCTATTGATTTTCTTTGGGTTCTTTTTGACACTTTTTAATCACCTCCATTTTCTCTGGGGCTCATCTGACATTACCATTAAGGTACATAGATTTAGACTGCCACCCCAGCCATGTCCTATTGATGTATGAACTGCTTTTTTTGCTTGATTATCTGCTTTGCCCATTATCTGAAGTGCCGCACAGGCAGGGCGTTCCATAGCAGATGCTCCAAT
>SDNN01000187.1 GCA_004524425.1 Promethearchaeota archaeon | reverse complement strand
GTTCCTGGAAGAAGAAAATTAATAGTTGACACCGATTCAGAAGATACTCAAAAGCTTGCAGAAATCATCCAAAAAAAATTTAACTGTCAAACCCGATCAAAAGGATTTAAGCTTGAAGCCTTTTATGATGATGATTCTTTGATTGATGAAATTTTATTTCAAGTGAGGGAATATACTAAAATACATTCAATACAGACGGTTCTACCTAGTTTGGAAGATACTTTTATATATTTTTCAAAGAATGATAAGGAGGCGCTGATAGACTGAAATTTTCTCGTATTAAAGCAATTTCGATAAAGAATTTACATCAAATGAAAAGAGATCCGAGAATGATTGCGTTATCGATAATAGCCCCTATTATCGTCACCGCTTTGTTTGGCTCTGCTTTTGGAGGAGAATTAACCGATTTAAAGGTTTATATAGTTAATGATGACAATAATTTTAATAGTATATTTGCTGACGAAATAATTAATAAATTAGATGATGATGTAAGATTTCAATTCAATCTGAGCGCTGCAAATTCCAATGAAGCCAAGGAGGCAGTAAATAATAATTATTCCCAAGCTGCAATTACATTTCCGGATGATTTTACTCAGAACATCATCTTAGGCGGGGGAGCTACGGTTGAATTATATTTAAGTTATGCAAATTTAAACGTGTCCAATTACATTTCTGCTGCATTTCAGTATAATTTTGAGAGCGTATTAAAAACTTACTTTGGGAATCCTCAAGCAGACATTACCATCATTCCTGTTCATGAAGGCCCTTTAGGACCACTTCCTCCCATAATTAATATTTCATTGATTAATGGTGACTTGGGATGGTCAGCCTTACATGACAAATTCTCTGATCTATTATTAGATGTACTAGAAGATGATGATACTGTTAATTTAAAAAAGGTTGATTCTGTTGGAAAATATGAAGAGAACGTTAAAAATGGGGAAGCAAGAGCCATTATAAAACTTTCAGATGATTTTACTTACAATGCTTTGATAAAAAAACAAATAAAAGTTAAAATTAAGTTAGATGGTGCGGAACCTCAATCCAGCACAGCTGTTATGATTGCTGTAAGAGAAGCTCTTTCAGAAGCTTTTGAAGATAAATTCGATAAAGCTGTTTTCGAAATTGATGAATATTATTATAACAATCCTGATGATGATGATGAATCGGTCGAATCGATTACATACTTCACTCCGGCAATTATTGGATTTATCACTTTCTTTTTTGCTTTTCTATTAACCATGATATCTTTTTTGAGAGAAAGAAAACAAGGAACCATGGAGAGATTATTAACCTCACCTTTGAGGCGATCAGAAATTATAATTGGATATATTTTGTCATTCAGCATTCTGTCAATCATTCAGGCAACGGTGACCATACTCGTGGCCCTACTAATTTTTAATGCCCAGATTGAATTCACGATACTGGCTCTACTTCAAGTCTACTTAATCATTTATTTGCTTCTACTCATGGCATTAGGTCTTGGAATCTTCTTATCTACCTTGGCAAAAACCGAATTTCAAATTATACAGTTTATCCCTCTTGTAATCATTCCTTTCATGCTTTTATCGGGTGTTTGGGCACCCATAGAAACTCTCCCTGAATGGTTACGTCCCGCTTCCTCAATAATTCCATTAACATATGCTAATAATGCAATGAGAAACGTGATGATAAGAGGACAAATGATTTATCCCGATATTATATTAGAAATTGGCATATTGGCATCGGTGGCATGCTTAATGGTCATATTAGGAGTTATAGCATTTAATAGAAAACTAAAATAATCCTTTTTTTTTAAAATCGTCATTATTCATGTTAATAATATTTCCCGATTAAATGACCTATTCTTTCCTCTTCTAAATTAAAGAGATCAAAGAAGAGCTTATCCAATATTTTCTGAACATGATTAATATCATGCTTTTTCAAAGCATTAATCAATTCTTTAGATTTTTTATAATCATCCATGCTATTGAGATGAGGGATTAATTTATTTTTTAGATACTTTAATTCCTCTACTTTAGATGAAATTCCAGATGATATAAGATAGGATGAGAGATCCTTTATTAAGGAGAATATCGATTTTCTATATCCTGAGTTTAATGTTTTCAAGTTTGGTACCGGTATTCCATTTTCGAGCTTCGTCTTGCTTCTTTTTATGTAAATATTCTTTGCGGTAAATATGAATGAGACCAATTTGGAATTTAAATAAGCAATAAGAAATTCATAGTCAATATCTCCTTCACTTTCTTTGGGCCATAGGAAATATGTATCAGATGTGGCATAATAAGAATCTTCTGTGTAACCAAAATTATTGTTTTTTGAGATGAATTTGAAGAAAATCTTTTTTCCTTTATCATATAATGGTTCGAGATCGATCAATTCTTCGCCTTGATCTTTCTTTAATTTTCGAATAATAGATCCTCTTCTGGGAAAGTAAAGATCATCGGGATTTTCTTTAGCGTTAACTAAAATCTCTCTCAGATCTGTCTCGAATTGCTTGAGATATAAAATCAAATTCGGATATTTTTTCTCATAAAATTCATCTCGTTTTTCTGCCTTTTCAACATCGAATTCTGTCTTATTGAAATAAATTAAATAACCAATGAAATGGTCTTTTTTGTAAGTATAAGGCGTTATTGATTTGCTTTTATATAATTTTTTTAATCTTCTCTTTTCTGTTTCGTTAAGTTTATGGAATTCATTCTTAATTTTAATAAAATAATCATCGCCTTCAACTTTTAAAGAATCTCTTTCATTTAATATAAAAATCTCATCCTTGATGAGAATTAAACCATTTCGTATTATGAATAAATCTTTAAGATAACTGGTATTTCCATGCTTAATACAAAATTTTTCAATCTCATTAATAACCTCTTTTACTTCCTCCGGATAAAGAAGATTCCAGTTGCCTTCTCTACTTAATTCATTATTGGAAATAGCTGAAAAATAATTTATGATATTAGTATCTAATTGGTTTTGTATTAAATTATTAAAAACTTTATTGTTATAACTCCCGCTATCTAAATTGAGATGAGGGTTTCTTCGAATCTGAATAATTTCAATTTTTTTATTAATTTTATGGGTTTTTTCACTCTCATTTTTCTTTTGAAGTATAAAGATACAGTTATGTTGTCCCGTTGCATCGTTAAATAATTTTAATTTAGCGAGATTAATATATTGAAGTAAATAACATTCATTCAAGATATGTGGCTTTAAAAATTTTATTCCCGTTTTTTTTGATTTAGTTATCCAATAATTCGTCGTAATAAAACAAAGAATCCCTCCAGGCTTTAATTTTAATATACCAAGATGAATGAAAAAGTAGAATAAATCCATGTTGCCCACAAAATATTTCTCACATAAAGGATATTTCTTTATATATTCTTGAAAGAGCTCTGCATTGTAATTTTGCCCCAGATAAGGGGGATTACCAATAATCAAGTCAAATTTTTCATCTAAATCAGACCCCAATACATTTTCAAACCTAAATTCAACCGTGGGATATGATTTCAAAAGGAATTCTTTTAGATTAAGATCTATCTCATATGCAACGATATTTTTGACCTGAGATTGACTTAAATATTTTAAAAAAACACCCTTTCCAACAGAAGGCTCTAAAACTTTAATTCGTTTTAAAAAATCTTCGGGCTCTCCATTGGATTTAGCATTTTTTACAAAATTCAAGCTATTTTTTACCATGAATTTTGCAATAAATTTTGGGGTAAAGAATTGACCAATGGAAGGTTCATTTGTATAATTGCTTCGCTTAAAAACCATCTCATTATAATATTAGATCTACTGGGCTATATACTTTTGATATTAATATTTTAAGAAAAGAAGGAAATTTGAATTATCATGAATGATCATGATCATGGTGATGCATTTCGATATTAACGGGTCTTAAAGAACCAATCGCCCATCCAGTAACCTCATTTAATGAGGGATGAATTACCATCGACTGATAAATTGGCATGAAAGATCCCGCTTCGGGACATGCTCTTTCTATCTTAGGAATGGCTTCTTCTTCTGATTTTTCTGGGATGATACAAGTATACCCCGCATTCATTAAATAAACAAATGGTTGAACCAAAATCGCAGCATTAGGACCAACAACGTGAGCACCTAAAATTTTGTATGATTTATCTACGATTAATTTAACAAACCCATCATCATCGTCGTTTTCCTCGTACCCCATGGCAAATCCTTTAGCCACGGTGGAATAATTTTTCATTCCAACGAAAATTTTATGATCTTTTTCGATTGCTTCTGCCTCTGTCATTCCTACATGTCCAACTTGGGGATACGTAAAAATTGCCCAAGGAACTGATGAATAATCAGCACTGATTTTCTGTTCGCCGAAAATATTATTAGTGCAAATTTCAGCTTCATAATTGGCCTTGTGCCTGAATTGATAAAGACCGTTGGCATCCCCAATACACCATACATTTTCTTTTGATGTTTCTAAATATTCATTAGTTTTAATCCATCCTTTATCATCTGTTTCTATACCCGTTTTTTGCACGCTCAGTATATCCGCATTGGATTTTCTTCCCGTAGCGATCATGATTTCTTCTGCTTTCACTTCCATTGTCTTCCCAGTATTAACGTTCTCAACTATTATTAGCTTTTGCTTTCTTTTTCCCTTTACTCCTATTGCTTTATGATTCACTAAAACCGTCATGTGTTTTTTAAAATTCTTTTCTAAAAACTCACTTATCTCTGGCTCTTCAGTTGCCACTAAATGAGGCAACATTTCAATAATAGTAACTTCAGTCCCAAGTGCTGAAAAAACATGAGCAAATTCGGCAGCAATGACCCCCCCGCCGATGATAGCCAGGCTATTCCAAGGCTTTTTTGGAAACTTCTCTCCAAAGAAGTTTTCATTGGTAACGTATCCAACATCTTCAATTCCTTCAATGGGTGGAATTAATGATCTCGCTCCGGAAGCTATCACAATTTTCTCTCCTTTCAGATTTCCCAGTTCTTTCTTTCCATCATTCGATTTCACTATTATTTCGTATTCTCCAGTGAACTCTCCCACTCCTCGATAAAGAGCCAGATTTGGAACGGTAGATAAACCATTTTCCATTGATTTACTCTCTTCAATTTGACTCCACATTCGTTTAGCAATCAAATCCCAATCTATTTTTTCTATGTTAAAATGAATCCCTACTTTAGCTGCGTGTTGCGATTCTCGAATTAAATCTGCTGGATGCACGAGGATTTTTGATGGTATACATCCACGGGTTAAACATGTTCCACCTATCTTGGTATCTTCTATTAGCGCACATTTTAATCCTAGTTGAAGACCCGTGTTTACTACTGTTAAACCTACTCCGCTCCCTATAACTATTAAATCGTATGATTCCATGAATTCAAATTTATTCATATCACTTTTAAAGTTTATATTAATTTTTTAAAAGGATGGTAAACTATGCTTGCAGGACTAATTACTCCCCTTGAAATTTCTTAATTATTATTCCGAAAAATAGAGAATTTAAACAATGTAAATAATTCAAGAATGAATTTTTATTAAATAAATATGTATATTACAAGACAAGAAATAAAAAAGAGAGTTACTGAGAGAAAATTTTCTCAGTAAATTCTCTTATATTTAACCTTTAACTACTTC
>SDNN01000030.1 GCA_004524425.1 Promethearchaeota archaeon | reverse complement strand
GTCTTGTTGGAAATCGAGTTTGAATTTTCAAATCCTCGTGAAGGAGTCGCTCTATTAATTCATTTTTAATATCCTTGACTGAATCATCAAACCATAAATTATTCATTTCGTGCGGATCATCTTTTCTGTGAAATAAATCACCATAACCTGTTATTCCTTCATACATGGTTAATTTATATTCTTTTGTTATGAAATGGCGCAATCTGACTCGCATGGGGCCTTTAGGACCTACTTCTTCGTCTTGAGCAATTATGCAATTATCCCTTACTTCCTTTTCAGGATTTTTAGGATCTTTTAGCACTGGAGTCATATCGTATCCTTGCATTCCCGGAGGATGATGTCGTTCTCTTAGTCCTAGAATATTTAGGATGGTTTTTGGCAGATCTATTGAACTTATTAAAGCATCGGAAACCCCAGATTTTGAAACACCTGGTACTTTCCAGATAAGGGGGACCTGAAGAACCCCGTTAAAAGGTGCTGGTCCTTTCAATAACATTCCATGATCACCCATGAAATCCCCATGGTCTGAAGTAAATATTACCATCGTATTATCAGCTAGACCCAGCTTTTCTAAGGCCCCGAGAATATTTCCAATGGCATGATCCACTAAAGTAATTGACCCGTAATATAATGCCATGAACCGCCTCACTTCTTCTGCTGTAGATTCACGTAATAAAGCCCCCCTAAACACGGGATTTTTCATGTGCGGTGCCAAAAATGGATGGTCATAAAGTTTTTTTACATCATGAAAACTCTCAGGTAGCGGCATGTCTTGAGGTTTATACATGTCTCGATATTTACCAGGAGGACACACTGGATGATGTGGATCTGGAAAAGAACAATGTAAAAAGAAGGGTTTTTCATCATAGTCTCCTTTAACATATCTTTCAAGAAATGAAATGGTATGTTGTTCGATATAACTCGTGTTATATAGCTCTTCAGGCATGTTCTCCTCACAAAAAAGGGTGAAAAAATTATCTATCTCCTTGAATTTCTCTTTAATTCCTTGTGCATGTTTAGGAGATCTCTCCTCCAGCCATTCTAAATAATGTCCCAGGCAGAGAGAGCCATGTCCAACAACCAGATTTAATTCCCGGTACCCATAATATGGCATGGGAAAATTCTTATAGGTGAGTACATCAGCATCATCCTCTTTAGGATGGGCCCAATCATCAAAAGATTCAGCAGATTTGGGAAGCATTTTATAAGAAGGTGTCCAAAAATTAAAGTGAGTTTTACCAACATTTATGGTATGCCATCCTTTATTATATAATGCATCCGTGATAGTGGGCACCTCTCGTGGTAAATTAATCCCATTACTTCTTACTCCATGAACATTAGGATATAAACCCGTCAAGATTGTAGCCCTATTCGGCATGCACATGGGGTTGGCGCAATATGAGTTCGTAAACCTCACTCCTTCACTGGCAAGCTTATCCAGATTTGGTGTCTTTACTATGGGATTACCATAACATCCTAATTGGTCAGCACGAAGCTGATCGGTTATAAAAAACAATACATTCATTTTTTCAGCCAGAAATATCAACTCAAAAACATTATTTCTAGATCTTTTATTCTAATTCAAAAATATGATTCGAAATATATAGCTAAAGAACCTAATTTAGAAAAACCATGACGAGATATTAAGTTTTTTAGAATAAAAAGAAAAAAGTAAAAATAAATTGAATTCAAGGTTATTTCATATTTATTTTAAGGAGGTTTTCTGTTTTAGATTATCTCTGATTCTCACGAGTTTATCACCATGAAGATCGTAAGATTTTAGAAAAAGCGTTGCTATTATCAAAGCAATGATTGGAAATAAGACCATTAGAAGTTTCAATCCAATGATGACATCCACCCCAGGATTTGGATTATAGCCAGCCCATCCAGTCCCACTAAAAACTAAAGCGATGGTGGTTATGACTAATATAATAGAAAAACGATGGATAAATGCGTTAGCACCATAAAAACTCGCAGATCTTTTCACACCATGTTTTAAATAATCTTCGTCCACTACATCTCCCATTAAAATGTCAAAGAAGAATAAGGTTCCAGACATTCCAATTCCTACGATTGCTGTAGCTATTACTCCAATCAAAATGTCCCCTTCTCCAAAAAATGCAAAAGGAACTAATGTGATAATCCAAATTATTAGCGATGCGATAAAAGCATTACGCATTCCAATCTTTCTTCCCAATTTTACATAGAATGGCATAGCTAAGGCCGCAACTATGAATGTTGACATCAAAGAGAGCCCAATAAATATTGATCCCTTTCCAACACCCAGTACGAAGATAGCATATAATGAAAAAATTGTCGTTAACATGGTTAGAACATACCAGGTCATGGTATTACACAGTACAAGTTTAACGAATGATTTGTTTTTAAGAGACAATTTAAGAGAACCAAAAAATGATGGTCGACTCTCAAACTGTTCTGGTAACTCTTCTGGTTCTTTAATACCATACATTATAAATAATGCTCCAGTAATAATGGCTATAACTGCGAATATGATCCCGGCTGTAATATACATGGTTGGTATTCTCGCTATCTCGGCTTCTGAACTAGTTGGTAATGGAACCAAGGGAGATATGATTATTGTTGGAAGTACCATTGCTATTAATATAGCCATCAAGGTTATGGGTCTAAGAATTAAATTTGCTGAGGCTCTTTCTTCTTCATTTTCCCATTGCTCTGGAAAAAGGGCTTTAACATTAACATCAAATAACGTGTATGTGAATTCAAAAAGCATGATAATTGCTAAGAAATAAAAGAATTTAATATCTAATGGTACCGTGAATAATAATATCATCATCAACGCCAACGGAATGAGAGCAATAGTGATAAAAAACTTGCGCTTTCCTAATTTGCCATACTTTTTTCTATCCGACAATGCCCCTAGCATGGGATCATTAATGGCATTCCATAATCCCCATATTATGAAGGCAATCCACATCTGAAAAATGGGGATCCCTACCACCGCAAAATAATATGTAAAGACCAAGAATGAGAATGCTTGATAAGTCATCAAATCTGGAAACCCATTGAGGGCATAAAAAAGCTTGGTTTTCAAAGATTTCTTTTCTTCACTCATTTTACTTTTCCTTTTTGAAGTAGTAAAAGATAATAAATAGACTTTGATGTTGATATATATATAATTATGTTCAAATTGTCAAGTTTAAGCTTTTCTTGGATAAAATTAAGAAAAAATTATGAAAATTTGAGAAAATCATTTAATCAATAAGTTGTGTGTAAACTTAATTATAAAAAAAAGAATAGATTTTAGAGCATGTAATATCATTGCGTTATTTTTTATATTCTCCGGGATTTCCACCTGCTTCTAAATATTCTGCATATTTTTTTAAACACTCTAAAAAAATCTCTCCTGCCTTTCCTAGAACCATTTCCATTGACGGCTCATCAAATTCTCCCCACAACGTGACTTCAGTTCCATCACCTTCTTGCTTGAAGATATAGCCCATCTTTGTCATGGGTCCATCCTGTTTATCTGTAAATTTTTCGTAGGGCACAGCTTCTATGCGTACAGAAGTAATATCTCCGACCGTTGATTTAACTAACCATTTATCTTCCTCGAGTTCAGTCATTTCTTTTACTACTATATTCCATTTCGGAAAATTAGCTCGATCTTCAATGATGGCATATACGTTTTTGGGGGGAGCGTTAATTATTGTTTTTCTATCTACACGAGGCGTTATTCTCAACTCCATTAGATTTCGAAAATTAATGAAATTTCCTATAAATTGTAGTAAGATACAACTATTTATATCTTCTCTTCAAAAAATCTCATCATGGGAAACGTAGCAATTGAATCATACTCCAGCCTTTCTTCTTGGAAATCTTCCTTGTGATTTCAGATCTTCTCTATATAGTTGATGTAATAATTCAATTTTCAGATCTTTAAAATTAAGATCATGCCACAGATTCGTTAATTCATTTGGGTCTTCTTCTCGATCAAAAAGATCACCATGATTCGGAACGCCTTCATAGATGGTTAATTTGTATTTTTTCGTGATCAAATGCCTTAAGCGACAAAGTAGCGGTCCTTTTGGTCCTATTTCCTCATCTTCCATGATGAGGCACTTTTCTCTTGCGATTTTATTGGGATCTTTTAAAACTCGTGAAAAATCTAAACCCTGCATGTTGGGAGGTTGATGCTTTTCTTTAATCCCTAGTAATTCTAAAATCGTCTTAGGAATGTCAATAGTACTAATTAATGAATCAGAAATATTACCCTCAGGCATACCGGGTACTTTCCATATTAAAGGTACTTGAAGGACTCCATTGAATGGAGCAGGACCTTTTAATAACATTCCATGATCACCGCAAAAATCACCGTGATCACTAGTATATATTACAATGGTTTTCTCTGCTAAACCAAGTTTTTGTAACGACGCCAAAATCTGGCCGATGCTATTATCGATCATGGCTACGGAACCATATGTTAATGCGAGAAACTTTAGCACTTCTTCTGCCGTGGATTCACGAAGCATTGCTCCCCGAAATATGGGGTCTATCAAGTGGGGTCCTAAGAACGGATGATCATAGAGATTCTTTATATTATTGAAACTTTCAGGAAGTTCGATATCCGCTGGCTTATATAGGTCCCAATATTTTCCGGGTGGGCAGACGGGATGATGAGGATCCGGGAAGGAACAATGTATGAAGAAAGGTTTTCCTCCATAATATCCCTCTGCTTGCTTCTCTAAAACTTCTATAGTTTTTTCTTCGACATACTTGGTGCTATAACACTCCTCAGTTAAGTCAGTTTCACAATACAATAAAAAAAAATTGTCCATTTTTTTAAATCGTTCTTTCATGGGCTCAATATAATGAGGTGCTCTCTCTTCTAACCAATTGATGTAGTGTCCTGTTAAAAAATTCCCATGACCCGCTACCATTTCAACTTCTTGAAAGCCATAATATGGCATGGGAAAATTTTCTTGTACTGGATTATCGCCAATCTCTTCGGCCATCCAATCCCCAAAAAACTCAGCAGACTTATTTTTTCTCTTATATGGAGGGCCCCAAAAGTTAAGATGAAGCTTTCCTATGGCCGCTGTATGCCAGCCCCTATTTATCAGTGATTGAGTAATAGTAGGCACGTTTTCCGCTAAATTAATGCCATTACTTCTTACCCCATGTACATTAGGATATAATCCCGTCAATAATGTAGCTCGATTGGGCATGCACATTGGGGATGTACAGTAAGCATTAGTAAATCGAGTTCCTTCACTCGCTAGCCTGTCGAGATTTGGAGTTTTTAACACTTTATTTCCCGAACAACTCATGTGATCCGCACGATGTTGATCAGTCATTATAAATAATACATTGTATTTTTCACTCATGGAAGTACCAACTAATATCGATTTAAAATTACGGTCTAATATTTATACATTAAATCTTTGTTTTATTAATACTAACCATGCAAAATCTTGACAGAGAGGTTAAAATGGAAAACAAATGATCAATTTTCGTGAAACACTTGTTTCACGTTCTTTTCTGAAAATCTTAATCTCATTGTTGGTAAATAAGTCCATGTCTAAAGCAAGTAAATTATGAATACCTAGTAAAATGATTGAATTTTTCGACTAAAGAAGACGAAAAACATTTATAAAACTACGCATCGAAATATGAAATAATTTAATTAGGATTTCAAAAATTTGGATTCACTAATCAAATGAGGTGAACAATCCTGAGTATAGATTGGGATAAGGCAGAAGAGAAACCCTATGGAAAACAAAAAATTCTAGGACGTTTCTTATTGGATCTTCGATCAAAAATTAACGAATTACAAGAAAAATTGTCTGAAAGAGAAAATGCATTATCTAACGTGAAGAAAATACTTTCAGGGAAAGAAACAGAATTGGAAGAGTTTAAAAATAATTTTTCTAACTCTGAAACTAAAGTAGATGATTTTGAAAAACAACTCAAGCTCTACGTCGAAAAGAATGAAGCAATGGAAAAGATTATCATGGATAAAAATGAAGTGATTGAAAAGCTCGAAAATGATTATGAAAAAAGACTGCTAGAAATAGGAGAGTTAAACAAAAAAATAGCAGAATTAGAAGAAAATATTAGCAAGGGACAAGCAGCTCCCGAGATTGTCAAGAACCTTCAGACAATGCTTCTCCATAAAGGATTCATTTCTGATAAGGAATTTTATCAATTAATGGACAAAATAGAAAAAAAAAATGCGACCATTAATTTCTAAAAAATGCTATTGTTCCTAAATTATGCTTAAATCATCAATCTAAAACCGTTATTGTTTTACTGATTCTTGATTTTGTAATTGAAAAAGTTTTCTTTCCTTGGAATAATAATTATATTAATTTTTATAAAACAACTGAACATGATAATAAATAATTAACTTTAAATTAATTTAAGAAAATCACCATATTAGGAGATTAAATTGGCTGTAAAATTATTAGATGATTTGGTCCGGAACACTCCTCATCTCTCCCTCATTGTACCTATTTATTATACTAAGGCTCTGAAAAATAATATGGGCAAGCCCATGATAATAAGACAAGCAGAAGCGTTAAGCTTAACTCTTGAAAACTTACCAATAATCATTAGACCTGACGAACTCATTGTGGGCACATTTGATGAGCTAGTACCCGTGGCTATTCCAAGACTGGAAGGAAGCGGATTTAGGATAATGAATGAATTAGAAAGACTTCCAGAGAGAGTTTTAAATCCAATTAGCGTTGAAATTGAAGATATTAAAATTCTAAGAGAAGAATTGGCTCCATTTTATGAAAATTATAGAGTAGATACTTATGCCAGGGAGATCGCACCTAATGAAGTATTTGAAACTTCTTACAGTGGAAGCTCATATATAGCTACTGAGGTAGGAGGTTTAGCCCATGCTGTCATAGATTATCCAAGAATAATTTCAATGGGACTTAAAAAATATGTAGAGTTATCAAGTGAAAAAATTAGAGACTGCAGAGAAGCGTTAGGGTCAGATCCTAAAGCTGATGAGAAAATCGCATTTTATAAGGCCATGAAAATAATTTCTAAAGCATTAATAAACTATGGAAAAAATTATGCTCAAAAAGCAGAAGATATGGCTAAAGAAGAAATAGATGTGAATAGAAAGAAAGAATTAGAAAAGATTGCCAAGACATGTAATAATATACCTGAAAATCCGCCTGAAGATTTACAAGAGGCAATTCAATTTATATGGTTTATCCACATGGCACTTCATATCGAAAATTTTGAGCATGGAATTTCATTTGGAAGGATTGATCAATATTTAATGCCTTATTATGATGGAGATTTTGACTCTGCAGTTAGGTTGACCAAAAACTTAATCTTAAAAACAAATGAGATAATCGCACTTTATGATACACTTGCCACGACCTATTTTGGTGGAATGGCTACTACACAAAACGTGCTCATAGGGGGAATGGATAAGGAGGGTCAAGACGCTACCAACCCGCTAACCTATGTCGTCTTAAGAGCGATAGATGAAGCGTCAGTTCCCAGTCCAAATTTGGTGGTAAGAATTCATGATCAATCGCCTTCAGAACTATATGAGGCAATAGCAGAAATTTTGGCTAAAGGTAAGAATGTCATTGGACTTTATAATGATGAGATAGTCACGAAAGCACTGATGAGTTATGGGGTTCCTCTACAAGAAGCGCGAAATTATGGTGTGGTCGGATGCGTTGGATTATCTACATCAGGCACCTCTTTTGATAACACGGGTGCTGTATTCCTTAACACGGCAAAAGCATTAGAACTTGCATTAGGTACTGACAATTCTATTGTGAGTCAATACATTAAAATGGATAAGGATCCCTCTCAATTCAAATCAATGGATGACGTGTTAGATACGTTTAGAGAAAAACTTAAAAATCTCATGGAAATGGCAGCCATCGCTGCGAATGCTTATCAACAAGCACATGCAAAACTCAAGCCAACCCCGTTAATGTCTTTATGTATTAGAGGATGCTTTGAAAATGGAAATGACGTGAGTGAAGGACCTGCAAAATATAATTTTTCAGGCATTCACGTTACTGGCTTTTCAGATGTCGTTGATTCATTGGCAGCCATTGATTGGGCTGTTTTCAGAAAAAAGCAAATTACCATGGAACAGCTCATTGAAGTTTTGAAGAATAATTTCCGAGGAAAAAAAGAAATGAGAAATTATCTACAATATAAATGCCCAAAATACGGAAATGACAATGAAAATGCGGATGTTTATGCTAAAAAATTAGCAGAAATCCTATTAGACTCTATTGACGGACTCAGATCAGCGAGAGGAGGAGAATATCGAGTAGGTATTCATGCAATGACCACCCATGTTGGCTTTGGAATATTCACTGGAGCGTTACCCTCAGGAAGGAAAAAGGGAGTTCCCTTAAATAGAGACATAGCACCTGGTTTTACGGGTGAAAAAGGGATAACTGCTGCGATTAAAAGCATTTCAAAGTTAGACCATTCTTTATTGGCAAATGGTTTAGCTTGTACCTTAAATATAAATCCCGAAATTGCTAAAATAGAAAAAGGAAAGATACTTGAATCAATACTTAGAACATATGTAAAGCTTGGGGGGAGTCATCTTCAATTTAATGCAATATCTTTAGACATGTTAAAAGCGGCTCAAGAAAATCCCGAGGAGCATAAAGACCTAATGGTTCGAGTATCAGGATATAGTGCTCGATTTGTTGATTTGCCTAAAGGCGTACAAGACGATATCATGGACAGGTACTGTTATTCTCATGTCTAATTTACCAAATAAATAATACTCATTTTTATTGAAAATGAATGATAATGTCCAGGGACTAGTATTTCATATCCAGCGATTTGTATTGCATGACGGACCAGGAATTAGAACCACCATATTTTTAAAAGGTTGTCCACTGAGGTGTAATTGGTGCCATAATCCAGAAGGATTGGAACCATATCCGGAATTAATTTTTAGGCGGTCACTATGTACTAAATGTAAGAAATGTATCGACTCTTGTCCTGAAAATGCGATCAAATTGTTAGATGAAGAAATTTCTATTGACAGAGGGAGATGTAATGCGTGTTTTAAATGCATTGATGGGTGTAATACTAATGCATTAGAAATTTGTGGAGAATACATGTCTGTCAATAAGATAATAAAAGAGGTGCTCAGTGATTCAGAATTTTATGATCAGTCAGGAGGAGGCATTACCATTTCTGGAGGGGAACCTTTAATGCAGAACGATTTCTTATTAGATTTGGTCAAACGGGCAAAAAACCTTGATCTTCACGTGTGTCTCGATACCACGGGATATTGTGAATGGACTAAATTTGAAAATATCCTACCACACGTGGACATGTTGCTTTATGATATGAAAGTGCTAGATGATGAGCGCCATGAACAACTCACAGGGGTCTCAAATCGTCTAATATTAAAAAACCTTAAATCTTGCTTGGAGAAAGACATCAATATAATAGTCAGAATTCCCATTATCCTGGGGCAAAATTTTATTGATATCAAACATGAACTGACTGAGCACTTGAAATTATTAATTAATATAGGGGCTAAAAATTTTGAGTTAATTCCTTATCATAAGTTTGGTGAGTCTAAGTATGAAATGATCGGCAAGGATTATCAATTATCAATAAAACCAGTTGATAGAAATATTCTATCTGAAATTACAGAGGATTTAATCAAAAAATATCACATTTCTATAAAAATTAGCGACCCATTAATTACTTAATTCATAAATGAACAAATTCTGCTTCTCGTTAATTAAATGTTAGCCGAACTACTCTTGCTAATGTTTAAGTTTAACTATAAATTATTTTTTTAAAATAAATACTAAATTAAATCATATTAGGGATATACTTCATGAACATGGGATTTAATTCCTTAAATAATCTCGCGAAAATAAGAGAGGAAGTCAAAAGAAAAAGAGTTTCAAGTTATGACCAAACAGGAGCGAATGCTGATTTTATTCTCATAAAGCCACAAAAACAGCAATTAATTTGCGAGATTAATGGATCCGGAATAATAAAGCATATTTGGATGACGTTAGCATCATCAGACCCTTTCTATTTGCGGAAAATAATCTTTCGCGCATGGTGGGATGATGAATCAAACCCCTCAATTGAATGTCCAATTGGAGATTTCTTTGGAGTAGGTCATGCCAAAACAGTAAATTACTGGAGTTTACCACTTTCCATGGGTCCTGAGGATGGAAAGGGATTTAACTGTTTTTTTCCAATGCCGTTTTCTAAAAAAGCAAGGATTCAAATAGATAATGAGACGGAACTGGATCTCGTTTGTTATTACTACATAGATTATGAAGAATATAAGAAATTAGATTCTAATTATGGCAGATTTCACGTCACTTGGCACCGAGAGAATCCCTGCAAAGGCAGCAAAAGAGAACCATTTTATCGAAAGAATCCAACTCACGAAAAAGATTATGTTCTATTAGAAGCAGAAGGAAAAGGACATTATGTTGGTTGCCATTTAGACATTCATAACCTAAATATTACCGAAAAGCATAATTGGCCGGGGGAAGGCGATGATTATATAGAAATCGACAATGGAGAGACGATACTATATGGTACTGGAACTGAAGATTACTTTTGTACTTCATGGTGTCCCTCTCAATATTATTGTTCTCCATTTTTTGGAATTCCATTACCTGGTGGAAAAAATTGGTCAGGAAAAATATCGTATTACAGATATCACATAGAAGATCCAATTTATTTTCATGAAAATATTAAAGTCAAAATTGAACACGGTCACGCTAATCAGAGATCAGATGATTGGAGCTCCACAGCTTACTGGTATCAAGCTGAACCACATAAAAAATTTAGGGAATTATTACCCGTTGAGGCAAGATTACCTCGCGAAGGACCCGATGAATTATTATAATTATTTTAGTTTTTAATTTATCTATCTTGGATCCTTTTCCTTTGGGATTTTGAAACTGGGGATCATCTAAGTTTTTTTAAAATAAAAATTAAATAAAACCATTGATTCTTTATTTATGATTTGACAGAAATAACGCCCGAAAACATCTATGACCGATTCCTCAATGAAAAAATTGATAGAACTTCTACTGTTGATTATTTAATTTCATTTATCGAAAATAGTGATAATGAAAATTCCAGAATTGAAAGCATTCATTTATTAGGTAAAATAAAACCTAAACCAGAAGGAATTTTTAAATTTCTAGAGCAATTATTAATCTCTGATTCTAATGAGCTGGTTAGAGCAACTGTCTCAAGAGTCGTAATTCAAAATTACCTAGAACAAGGAAAGCAAGTATTAAAATGGATGATTAATAAAGAAAAATCAGTAAAATGCTTGATTGAAATTTATAGAGCTTTAAAATCGAAGATTACCGATTTGGGTAAAGAACTTTTTGACTTGATGAAAAAAAAATTAGGAAAAAGTTTTTACAAGTATGAAATTGCTCAACTTGAAGCATTAGGTTTAGGTATCATAGAAAGAGCATCTGAGGGTGAGCTTTTAAAACGATCAAAAACCGAAGAAATAATGAAATTGTTAATTGAGGCTAAGGTAATTAAAAGCATGACCGATATCATTATTGTTCAATCAAAAAAATGTTCCTTACTTTTAAAGCGCGACGAGAACGGACATGTTTTCTGGATGCACATATCATATTGGGATTTTCCAGATTATTGGTGTTTTGAATTTTTTCCACATCTCAATAAATTAGGGATTTCAGATAGAAAATTAGAAAAAATTGAACATCTGAAGGACCTAAGCATTAAATTAAATGAATTAAATCTATGTGGAAATAATATCAAGAAAATTGAAGAAATAAAGGGAATTAACTGCCTCAAAAATCTTGAAATTTTAAATCTATCCTTAAATAAAATTAAAGAATTGAAAGGTTTTGAAAATCTTGGAGAACTAAAAGAATTAAACCTTAATGGAAATGAAATCGAATCGATTCAAGGTTTGAATAATCTGAAAAATTTAAGATTTCTTCATCTAAATGATAATCATTTAAAAAGAATTCAAGGACTTTCAAATCTTCATAATTTGAAAAGATTAGACATATCTAATAATAAGATTTCCGAAATTAAAGGTCTTAAGCATTTAAAAAACTTAACTACTTTAAATTTAGAAGCAAATAAGATTCAAAAAATAGAAGGGCTTAAAAAACTCTCCAAATTAAACGAGTTAAATTTATCACGAAACAGAATAAGTAAAATTAGCGGTCTAAAGAAATTAAAAAACTTAAGAGTATTAAATTTAGAAGGAAATAACATCAGGATTATTGAAGGTCTCAATAATAACAGGAATCTTGAAATTTTATCCTTACAAAATAATAAAATAACAGAAATAAGAAATCTGAAAGATTTAAAGAATTTAGAAAAGCTCTATCTTCATAATAATAGAATTTCTGAAATAGGTGAACTCAAGAATCTTTCCAACCTCAAAGAATTGTACCTTTATAACAATAACATTACTGAGACTAATGCACTTAAAGGACTTGAGAATCTGAAACGCTTGAGTTTGGCAAAAAATCCAATTCTCCAATAATTGTGTTTAGTAAAGCTAATTAAACCGAAAGGATTTTTTATTTTCAAATAATATAAGTTCTAAAACATCTTCTTTCTTATTAAAAAAATTTATGATTAAAGTTTTTGAAGGATAAAATGACGCATAAACACTATTTGATGTATGAAGATAATGAATTACCAATAGTGGTCCCAAAACGAATGATGGTTCTCGCCGGACATCCTGATGATGAATTAATCTCTTGCGGAGGAACCATCTTAAAATATCAATCCCTAGGGTCGGAAATTCTTGTTGTAGTAGCTACTGCAGGGCTCGGTGGATATGCTAAGAAAGAACAGAAAGAATCAATTGTTGATCAGAGAGAAAATGAACTGAAAAGAGTATCCGAAGTAATGAACTGCGAATTCATTGAATTAGGGTATTCAGATATGTTAATTAATCGAAAAAAGATCTCAAAATTAACAAATTTAATACGTGATTTTAAGCCGCATGTAATCCTCTTACCTCATCATACTGATTTCCACCGAGTTCATCGTAATCTAGCGCTAATTTCTCGAGAAGCTATTTATCATTGTGCCACGGGAAAAGCATACGGCGGTCATGAACGAAGTTGGATTCCCCTCGGCGTTTATTATTATGAATCTCCTTCTTGCAAATTTCAATATATCGAAGGTTCTGTGTTCATTATAGTTGATATTGAAAATTTCTGGGAGAAAAAAAAGGAAATATTCGAGCATGTTTATGTCTCTCAAAAAGAAGTACTCGAACGCGTAATTGATTGGGCTGAAGATACCGCTACTTTAAGAGGAAATGAAATTAATTCACGTTATGGAGAGTCATTTATGCCTGAAACCACCTATACGCCATTAAAAATTTTATTAGTATAGAACACTTTAAAACATATAGAATTCTCTATAAGAATGGTAGTTTAATCATGTCAGATAAATACATAGTTGGAGTGGATATTGGAGGAACCTGGGTACGAGTGGCGTTAAGTAATCGTGATTTAGGAAAAGAACAGATCATGCTGAAAAAAACTCCAACTCCCAAAGAAAATAAATTTTCCATTAGTAATGCCGTATGCAGCATGTTGAATGAATTGTTATTGGAACATGAATTATCTTTAAATCAAGTCATAGGAATGGGGCTCGCCTCTGCAGGGCCATTGGATATGGAAAAGGGGGAACTTTTTAATAACGTTAATTTAGGATTTAAGGAAATTCCATTAAAACAACCCATACAAAATGAATTTCCAAACATTCCAATATATCTAGCAAATGATTGTAATGCCGCAGTCTTAGGCGTTCATTATTTTGAAGCAGATGATGATGAAAAAGACAACATAGTATACATCACCATATCTACAGGAATCGGTGGAGGCGTGATTTGTAACGGCCATCTTCTATTAGGGAAAGAAGGAAATGCTGCAGAAGTCGGACATGGAACGGTTGAATTGCATAGTAAAGTCCAATGTAATTGCGGTGCTTATGGTTGTTGGGAAGCTTATAGCTCGGGAACAGGTGTCATGAAGAGAATGGTAAATTATTTGAGAAAAGATAAGAAGAAAGCCGAAATTTTAATGAGTATAGTTGATAACGACATCTCAAGAATTACTGCTAAAGAGATTTTTCGAGCGGCAAGAGAGGGGGATGATTTATCTCAAACCATTGTAGATGAAGCCATCTATTACATGAAGGTCGGCATTGGGTTAATAAATAATTATTATGATATTTCAACGGTCTATCTTGGAGGGGCCATGATGAAGGATGAAGATCAGATTTTACCCCCATTAATTGAGCAGTTCGAAAGCGATCCAATAAAATTTACCATCAACCACCCTCCGAAAATAAGAGTTACCACATACATGGATGATATTGGGTTAAGAGGAGCTTTAGCTCTAATTAAGTATAAGCTGGATGATGATCCCGTCGTTCAAGCTCTTTAAAGTATGATTTAAATAAAAATTAATACTTTTTTCTTATTGTGTCAATTAGTTTTACAATCTTAGTTAAGTGTATTTTCGCCAACCTCTCGGTTTTAGCTTCACTTATCACTCTAATTATTGGTTCCGTGTTGGAAGGGTGGATCAAGACAAACCATTCTTTCCCTTCATGAAGTCTCAAATCCCTTTCGATCTGCTCAAATCTGCCTTGTTCTTGTTCAAGATTTTGACTCAGGTGTTCAATCAAACGTTTCAAGTTTATATCTCCAATATCAATGTATTCTCTCATGGCATGGAATTTGGGTAATTTAGAAACTAAGTGAGATATGGGCTCATTGTTTTCAATCATGATTTCTATTATCTTAGCTGCGGCAAAAATACCATCTCTCGTAGTGTTAAAAAGAGGAAACATGACTCCACCGCAAGAACCTTCTCCTCCAAAAACATTTATCTTGTTTCGATTGTTTTTAATGAGCTGGTCCATCTTTTTAGCTAAGTTGCATTCACCCACAGGAGTTCTAATGATTTGAGCCCCATGGATTTCTGCTAATTCATCAAAAATCAAGGATGATGCTAAATTTGTGACAAAAATTACATTTTCTCCTTTTCCATGCGCTTTTTTGAATTCATTTTGAGCTATCAATGCCAATCCAGTATCTTCGGGATAACAAGTCCCATCATCTCCTATAATGGTTAATCTATCAGCATCACAATCGTGAGCGAAACCAATATCCTGCTTTTCATTTTTAACTGTTTTAATTAAATCTGCTAAGTTACTTTCTATCGGTTCAATTTCCCTTGGAAAACGGTTTTCAATTAAGTTATTATTTAAAAGTTTAACTTGACAGCCTAAACCTCTTAAAATGATAGGTGTTATATATCTTCCAGCTCCAGCTCCCGTATCAAGAGCAACTTGAAGGTTATTTGATTTTTTAATTTGCTCCATGTTAAGATTTGAATATAATTCTTTAATATAGTCATTGGCAATGTCTACTTTTTTTACATCTTTAGCGTGATGAGAATAATCTTCTTTATTATCTTCTAAATCAAGCTTAGAATAGATTTCATAAAATTCCTCAAGCTCTTTATTGTTTAATAGTGTAGAGGAGGAAAAGAATTTAATTCCATTCCATTCGGGAGGATTATGGGAACCCGAAATTATTATAGCCCCCTCCGCATTAAGTTTTTTCTTAGCATATACAATCAAAGGAGTGGCACAGATACCTAAATCATGGATTCCGCAACCCATAAATCTAAGTGTTTCTATCATTACTTCTTTAAGAACTTCTCCACTAGGTCTCGTGTCTCTCCCTATCACGATTTTCTTATTTTTTCCGTTTAGCCAAAATCCATAGGAGATCGCGAGTTTTCTTGCGATTTCAATACTAAGCGTTTCGTTGAAGATTCCCCGGATCCCACTAATGGAAAAAATTAAATATTCTTTATTTTTCATGACTCGAGCTTTATGAAAATGGAATAATTTCATGGAGTTATTAATAAGTATAATCCATTGTCCAATTAAAAATAAATCTTCATGAGAAGAAGATTTATTTAAAAAAAAAAAGTAACTATATCAATCATTCTCATGATTTTAATTTCATTTTTTAAAATAAGTGATTAGATTGCCCGTGGATTGGACAAAAGCATTAGATAAACCAAACTCCAAACAAAAGGTTATTGGAAAAGACTTGCTCGATTTGAGAGCTAAAATTAATGATCTTGAAAAAAGTTTAGCTCTAAAAAGAAAAGAAATTGAAACTTTAAGAGACGAGGATTCCGATAATCTCAAGGATATAAAACTTAAATTGAATAAAGCGCAAGATACACTCAAGGAATTCAAGATCAAGCTAAATGCTTCAGAAGAGAAAACATCTTTCTTAGAGAGGACAATTTCAAATAGAGATAAAGAAATCAAGATATTAAAGGATGTAATCGAGCAAAAAAATAAAGAAATTGAAATTTATAAAAAGCTAGAAGATAGTCTAATGAGAAAAGATGAGGAAATTGATAAATTAAATTCCAGCATGGAAAATTTAAATAAAAAATTTGAAAATGACAAAAAGGAATTAACTCAGAAGATATTGAACAAAGATTACGAAATTGAAAATCTAAAAAATGATTTTGAGAAGTTGAGTAATGATTTGGAAAAAGAAAAGGAAAACTTCAATAAAAAAATTAAAGAAAAAGACTTAGCAATTGAAAAACTAGAAAATGAATTTGAATTAAAAATAAGAAAAACTAATAATTTTACACAAAAAATAAATATTCTCGAAAAGGAATTATCCCAAAGAGTTGAGCTTTCGAATCGACTAATTAAAAAGATAGAGAAGCTTTTAAAACTAAAAGGATTCATTTCGGATAAAGAATGGGATTCAATAATGGAGGATATTAGGAAAAGAGAGATTTTAATACATCTTTAACTATTTTAGGTTTTCCAATTAGCTATTTGTATATTTTCTATCGGATTAGAAGAAAAAGTTTTATATAAGAGAGTGTAATTCTAGAAAATATTTATAAAAAGAGCACGATATCCTAATAACAAGGGTTAATGTTTTTAAAATATATTATGGGTTGATAAAGAAAATGACCAGAATAGACTGGGAACAAGCCCAGATAAGTCCAAATAAGCGCCAAAAAATAGAAGGAAAATATTTAACGGATTTAAGAAACAAGATTTACGATCTTGAAAATGACTTAGCGGCTAAAAATAAAGAGATCGATCAATTAAAGGAAAAATTAACCATTACGGAAACAAGTTTCAATCAACTTACGGAGAAATTCATCACTAGCGAAAAAAATCTGAATAATATCATTTCTGATTTAAAAACCAGATTAAAGGAAACTGAGTCTAAATATTATGAAGAAGAAGCGAAACCAGGCGTATCATATGAAAAAGTCGAAGAATTAGAGCAAAAACTTGCCAATAAGGATAATGAGCTAATGAGAGTTAAATACAATCTTGAAAAAACCAATAAAGAAGTAGAAGGCATAAAGCAAAACCTAAGCCATGTCATTTCTGAAAAGGAGACAGAGATAAGACTCATTAGAAATGAATTAGAAAAAACCAACAAGCAATTCGAATATTTAAAAGAACAATTAGAAAAATCGAGTGTTGTGCGCGATACCGAAATCGAACAATATATCGAAGAGCTTGAACAGAAAAACAAACAAATCGAAATTAATAAGCAGGATTTAGATATCACGATTCAGACAAAAGATAAGATTATTGAAAAACTAGAAGCAGATCTCGAAGCGAAAATAAATGAAATTAACGAGCTAAATAACAATCTTGGTGCATTATATTCGCAAGTGGATAAAACTCAAGAATCTCCAGATGTAATTAAAAAGATCAAGCGCTTAATGGAAATAAAGGGATTTGTCACTGATAAAGAATTTGAAGATCTTTATAACGTTTAAATCTTCTTGCATTTTCAATTTGGATGGAAACAATTCCTAAGATTGTAGAATTAATACTCTATTTCTTTCTGGGTGATTATAAAAATATAAATAGATTTTTGTATAATTTATTTTATAATTGCTAAGATATTTTTATAATAAATATAAATCCAATATAATTAAGTAGGTGAGTCTGATATGGAAATAGATTGGGCAAAAATAAAAGAAAAACCGACTAAAAAACAAAAAATTGAAGGGACAGTTCTCCTAGAATTAAATGACAGAATCAGTGAATTAGAGAATAATCTAAATGTAAAAGTGAAGGACTTAGAAAAAGCCAATGAGGCAATAAAACTTAAAGATCAAAAACTTGAAGAGAAAAATAAGAAAATAAAAGAGCAAGAAGAAAAGATTCTTGAACTCCTTGACAAGTTATCTGCCACGGAAAAAGAATCTAAAGATGAAATTTCCAACTTAAATGAAGAATTGAACGCTCTAAACAAAAAAATCTCTGAAAAAGAAAAGGAGTTGAGCTCTTCTTTAGAAACTATTGAAAAACAAGAATCGAGATTTAAGGAGAAAGAAGATAGGATTTTAGAATTAGAGAAACAATTGGATGAGATAAAACTTTCTGAGGAGCCAAAACAAAGAGAGATTGAAAGATTTAAAAAAGATTTGAATCTTAAGGACAGTCAAATAGAAAAACTCAATGAGCAAATAGAGAATAATAGAAAGGAAATTGATGAAAAAATCCAAGAAATCAACCTGAAAGCAGATCAGATAGACGAGTTAAATAATAAAATAAAAATACTTGAAATGAGACTTTCAGAAAAGGATATTAATAAAGATTTAGTCAATCAAATAAAGGAGATCATGCTCCATAAAGGATTTTTATCAGATAAGGAGTTTGAAGGGCTCGTAAAGCCAAAATAGTTGGTTCTTTTCTCATTTAATATTTAAGCGTCTATTATTTTAATAATCTTTATCTTTTTTTGGAGAGAAAGAATCTAAGCTACAACAACCTTTTATAAGGAAATTGGTTATGATCTAATACTTTTTTAGCGAGTGCTTTAAAACAAAATTCGATATTGTGATTAGATTTTGAAGAAGTTCTTATGAAATCTTGCTCCCCGTGTTTTCTTAAGAAGCGATTAATTATTAAGTCATCAACTCGTTGCTTATTTTCTGAAGAATTAATTAAATCCATTTTGGTACCTAGGATAATTTTTGGGGTGTTTTCATGATTATGCTGAACCAGAGTGTCATACCACCAATCTAATCCAACCAAGGTTGGGATATCTAATAAGCTAAAGGTCAAAAAGATTCCATTCGCACCTCCCAGATAATAAGGAAAGAAGGTTTTGAATTGTTCTTGACCTCCAAAATCCCAAATGGAGAGTCTTACAAACGATCTTTTTTCCTCTTCATCATCATTTATTAGGAGGGGTAAATCATATGAATAAAAATCAATTCCTATCGTCAGTTTTGTATTCGTTTCAAAAGTATTAAAGCATAATCTTCTACATAAGCACGTCTTTCCAACCCCACCTTGACCTAATAGACAAATTTTAATGATGTACCTTGGTTTGGGTTCTTTTCTCAAATTAGAATTACTCATTGTTCATTATATTTTTTTGTTCTACCCTTGTTGATTAGTTTACAAGGGAAATAAAATCAGAACTAATTATATATTTGAGCTTTATATACCTTTGTTTTTTAATATTTGAGAGTTCTAGGTCTTAGTACAATATGATTAAATAAAAAATTATAAACCAATGATAATCTGTGTTTTTAAAAAGTGTTATTTTACCTGAATAATTTCATGAATTGCAGTTTTAATTAAGATTTTTCAATATTATTTAATACTTCATCCAAATTAAGAAGAATTCCCTCATCATTGATGATTCCACCATGCGATTCAATTATAGTGTTACAAAAAGGAGTATCTTTAATCATTACTTTACAATTTCGTGCGTTTTTGAGAGTGCTCACATCAGAAATTCTAGTCCTATTTAAACCAAGCACTTTAAGATCCCTTGGGCCAATTATACGTGGTACTTTGAAGACAGGGCAATCATGTAAATGAAGCTCCAGTAAATTTGAGAGCTTTTTTAAACCTGTGATTTCATTAAGTTGATTTCCAGAAAGGATTAAGATTTCAAGATTCACTAATTCGTCTAATCCTTTTATTTCAATAATTTCATTATAGCACAAGTTCAAATATTCCAGATTAGTAAGATTTTCAAGGCCTTCAATTTCAAGTATTTTGTTAGAATGCAAGTCTAGTGTTTTAAGATTTTTCAAGTGCGAGAGACCTTCGATTTTAACGATGTAATTATGTGAAAGATCTAAATTTTCCAAATTATCGAGTGTATTAAGCCCTCTGATATCAAAAATCTCATTTTGAGAAAGATCCAAGCTTCGTATAGTATTCAATTTTTCAAGCCCTTCGATGTCTTTGATTTCTTCAATGCCTTTCAAGCAAAAATTTAATTCCCCATCATTTACTTCAAATTCTCTTCCCTTGTATGTTACACTTTGCTTGTTATCCATAATAAATTTGGAAATTATGTGGGTTAATCTTATTTCAATCTCTGTTTTTTTAATACTTTAAAATTTCTCTTTTATTTTATAGAAATAGGGATTCCTTAAGAATGAAATTATTGAAATCAAGAGATGAATTCCTTAAAAAACTGAGCGAACCTGTTCTTCATCATTAGAAAGTTTTATAAATTCGAAAAGAAAATAGATTACTTGTAAGAAAGATCTAACAATCCGAATTATTTGCAAGAATTAAAGTTAAGTTATTGAGGATTTTGACATGAGTAATAAACCGCTCGGCTGGAAAGGGAAAACACTTAAGCAAATGTTAAAAGAAAGTGAGCAATTATTTGAAAAAACTAAGACCTATCATGGAATAGAAAGATTAAGCCTAAAGGAAAAAGATCCCTTCAAATTTGAAAAATGTTATGCTATCTTAAGAGGTGCATTAGTATCCGCCAGAGAGACCGCTCTACATGTAGCGGCTTCCCCTATCGTCAAGGAAATAGGAGAATTATGCTTCGCCCTATATACTCCTGAAGGTGATTCCATTGTGGTCTCAACCGGTATACTAGTCCATGTTCATACCATGAGCGAAGCAGTTAAATTCATGATTAACGAAAATTATGAAGAGGAAGTAGGAATACATCCCGGAGATATATTTCTTAATAATGATCCTGATTGTGGAAACGTGCACACGACTGACGTGCAGACCATCATACCGATCTTCTGGGAGGATGAGTTAATCGGTTGGGCGGGGGGCGTGACTCACCAGATTGACACTGGGGGCATCACGCCGGGTCATGATTTAACTTCAGC
>SDNN01000029.1 GCA_004524425.1 Promethearchaeota archaeon | reverse complement strand
CTCTTCAAATTCCTTGATGGATGAGTTGATATATGGCCAAATCCATCCATGTTCAGGATTCTTCCACACTTCGAAATGCCCTCCCATCCCCCAACTACTCTCTTTCATCTTAATTACTGAAAATTTTTCTTTATACTCAAGCACGTAATCTGAGAACGTTTTCATTTCAATATTGGGATTTTCATGTAAGAATTCAAATACTTTTTTTAACCAATCAACTCCTTCCATCCACCAATGTCCAAATAATTCAAAATCATAAGGTGAGACTATTATCCCTTTCAAATCATATTGTTCATTAAAAGATCTAATTTCTTCTTGAAGTAAAGAAACAAAATGATGCGCATGAGCCACAACGGTTTTTTGAGCTTTCTCTCTATTATATAAGTGCTTTTCACTTTTGGGCGTGTTCTTGTCCGTTATCCTCCAATAATATAATCCCGATTCATGATCTTTTGCATGAAATTCACGATAATATTCATTACCAGGATATCCTATTTGAGCATCCCATACTTGCTTACTTGTAGTTGTATTACGCCCGAACACGGATACTCCCGTCTCTAAATTATAACCGAAGTTTGTATTCAGCTTAATTTCGTTTCTCTTTTCTAATATTTCAGCATTCAAAATGCCGTGAGAGTCTACAAAAAAATATTTGATGCCTGAATTATGTAACCAATAGTCAATACTCTCTCTCACTTTACCATCCTTATACTCTTTAGGTCTATACGCGCATTCAGGAAGCCAAATTCCTTTCGGCATGCTGTGAAAATACTTTTCATGAGTTTCCACCGCAAGTTCAATCTGAGAAAAAATTCCAGAATCATGTTCCATTAAAGGTAAAAAGGCATGAGTAGCAGCACAGGTAATTAATTCAATCATTCCCTCATCTTGAAGCCATTTAAAACTCCCTAAAATATCTCGATAATAATCATGATAAAAACTTTTTAAGATGTATTCATAGTTTCTTAAATGATATTCCGCAATTTGTTTTCTTTCTTGGTCATTCCTAAATCTTTCTATGTCTGACTTGGCTCTATTAATGAGATCTTCCATGTACTCTGAAAATCTCTGTTTCATGTATTCATCAGCTAATTGCTCAGCTAAAATCGGAGTTATATTAATAGTAATAGCTGTATTAATTTTATGCTCTCTTAATTCTCTTAAAGCATTGAGCATGGGAATGTAAACTTCTCCCATGGCTTCAGTTAACCATGACTCTCCAGCAGGCCAGACTCCGCTTTTTTTACACCATGGGATATGTCCATGTAAAACTAATCCAAAATAACCTCTGGTCATTTAAATAATAGATAATTGATAATCTTAAACGTATATAATGATTGTAAACAAAAAATCATTTTGATTCATCTGAAAAATTAGTCATCTAGGGTTTGAAAATTCTATTACCATAAAGTCATTTTTAAATCCTTGGTTTTTGAAGAATTTAAATTTATATAATTTATCGTTAATCTTGTCATGGAAATATTTCTAAAAAGAGCTGAAGGACCATTTATAGAGAAGATTGGAGAAGATCAAACACGTTCTCATTTTGAAGATCTAAAAAATGCATTACATCTCATCCCTGGTGAATTTAGTGGTAGTGTGGGTTCTGAAATCCCTAAATTTCTTTTTAAATACTCACAAGGAATAAATGAGACTTCTTCTGGGATAATTGAAGGAATGTTAAATCATTTTTTGATATTTACTAAATCCTTAAAAGATATCGCAAACCAGAATTTAAAACAAGTAAATCAAAATATAATCATCAGAAGTAAGTCGAAAATGCGAAATTTATCAGATTTACTACAAAACTTCATTGAGAAAGCGAAATATGGTGAAATTTTAAAGGGATCTGAAAAATTTGAAGATGTACTTAGTTTTGTGGCTGGTGAGTCCATTGAAATAACTCAAATGGATGAATTAGCACTGTTTATTAAACGATCTTCTGAGAATCTTGCTCAGAGAATCGGAGAAGATCAGGCAAGAAAGTTTTCTGAGGAAATATATGATGCTATACAAGATATAGTAGATGACTTTAAAGGAACTGTTGACTCTCAAATTGTGAAATTCTTGTTTAAGTTTTCCCAGGAATCTTCTCGTTTAGAACCTGATATAATAAAAAACATCTTAAGGCATATTCAAATATTTATCCGATCACTCTCTGATCTAGGGGGAATGGACAGAAAACAGGTGGATCAAGAGATAATCAGGAGAAGCAAGAATAAAATGGGAGGATTATTCGAATTATTTGATAACTTTCTTAAAAAGGCTAAAGAAGGAAATTTATTGGAAACATGTGATAACTTTGAAGAAATCATTACCTTTGTTCTTGGCTCTGAAGAAAAACGGATTCAATTTACCGATGTAGGTGGTTTTTTAAAACGAGTGGAGGAGAAATATGCTTTACATTTAGGTGAATTAAAAGCCCAAATGCTCATATCTAATTTATTAGAATCCATTTCTGAGATACCTGAACAACATGGATCTTATTTGGGATCTGATATTGCAAGATTCTTGACTAAATTTTCAGAAACCATGAATGATTTGGAACCAAAAGAAATTGAACAAATTCTTACAAGATCCTTGATTTTTATACGTTCCTTAAATGAACTTAGCGATTTGAATCAAGAAGAGATAAATCAATATATAATTAATCGCTCGAAACGGAAATGTAGAAGCCTGTTTGAATTCTATAAATTGTTCTTAGATACCGTAAGGCCTACCTTTATAAAATCTGAAACTCCCAGTTTTGATGATATAATTAATTTTACTTTAGGTAAATATGAGGGTCCCAAAACAATAGAAGAAGCTCCAAATGTGCATGCGTTGATGGAACCTTATAGATCTGAATTTCCTTTTGCTGAAGACCATTTCAAATGGGCTAATGCTATTAATATCATAATTCCCAGATTTTTAGAAATCTTGAAGAATGATAAAGGAGATGAGATTTTAGATAAAATATGGGAAAATTCATATCCAAAACAAGATATTATTGAAGAATTTCATCAAAAATTAGATGATTTACCTAGAGAAGATGAGAAAATCTTTACGATAAGGTTGATGAATCTTTTAACCCGTCAAATACTTAAGAAAAAGAAATCAGATAAATTACTTACAGGTTCCGTAGCCATGACTATCTTAGCAAAGATTTATATAGAAATTTATGGCGGTCGTAATTCAATGGTTCGAGCAATCAAACTGAAGCAATTATTAAAGGAGAGACAATTTGCTCAAGATGAAAAGCGAGAAAAAATCAATGATCACATTGAAGCGATCGTTAAAGAAGATCTGAAGGCCATAATGAGACGGGTAATGTCTATTAGATCTATTATTCCAATTTTAACTTTGAAAGGCTTTTATATCAAAACCTTTGATATTTCTGAGAAAGAATATCCTGAATTATTTACCGACATGTTCAAGGATGTCAGTCCTCTAAATGATATAGGAAAAGAATATCTTGAAAATGTCCGGCGACTAAATACCCTGGGAAACTTAAGCGCGTTTTATTATTATATTGATTTGGTTCGCAATTTCAATAAGAATTATTTTAAAGAATCAGAAGAAACTCCACTTGATGCTATTAAGAAACGAGATAATTTAAAAGAGTTCTTTGAGATGCTTTTTCAATTATATGATAATTTAGAATTATCTAGATTCTTTGATAATAAAATTGCTGCTGCTGATCGTTTAGTGTTTGTATATATTTTGAAATATCTTTATGAATCGCTAAAGAAAACTTTTGATCTTATTGAAAACTTCATTGAAGAACATGTGGAGTTTATTAAAGTGAAATCAATGGAATTTTTTCTGAGCAATTTAAAATTTAAAGAATATAAAATGAACATTGAACAATTACAAGAAGATGTTAAAAATGCTGTTTTAGAAGGAGCCTCAGATGATTCAGAAAAGATGACCCGACTTAAAAACATGCTCAAACAACAAAAATCAGATATTGTAAAATTTACTTTAATGGATGACCTGCTAAATGAGGCAAAAGAAAAGATGCCCGTTCTAGATTCCAGAATTCTTTTTGGAAAGGAATTATTTACATTTCTTGAAATAATCAAATATATAAACCCCAATCTCCCCGCAGCTCTTCCAAAATATCTTGAAAATCTTGGCGATTTTACTAAAGAATTTGATAAAATATTAAATAAAGTGAAAAAGTTAAAGGATCGAAATTTAATCTCACCCGGAGAATTCTATGAAATAGATAAAGCAAGAGAAATGGCAACAGAACGTATTTCAAAATTTATTTCGGATGAAAATTTCATGAATCATCTTAAAAAGATGCGAGAAGGATATGATAAAAATATATTATATAAGGAAGAAATTACCACGCCTTTAGATATCGTAGAGACGGAAGAAATTGTAGAGGAGATAAATCCATTACAAAAATATTTTCAGAAATACAATGAAGCATTGTCCGCCGTAAAATCAACTGATACTTTAACTAAATTCATGGAATCTTATCAGTTTTGGTTGAATAATCAGATCTTTCCCTTGACATACAATAAAGCAGAACAAGTACTACTTAAAATAGTTTTTAATCGCATTCAAGAAGAATTAAATGATCAAGATAATTCTGCGTAAAAGAATGGTATTTTATTAAAATCCATTCTGATATGATAAATTAATGCTTAAATAACCGTGATTATTGAAAATAATCGATGCAAGTCTGCTTTTTCCTTTCAGATATAGTTAATGTATCTGCCTTCTTGATTCTTTTTACTAGATGATCGATCACTTTCACTAAATGAATATCACTAACATAATCATTTTCAAAGGTCAGATAATTCTGGGTCTTGTTATTACTAAGCCTTATTTCAAATCCAAGATTAGAATTTAATAGTCTCACATGAGACCAGTTTCCGGAGTACAATTCATCAATGAAAGGAATTACTTTTTTGGTCCTGGTGAGAGCATGACTATTCTTCACGATCAATTCATTATCTGCATCGAAAACGGAAATTTCGGTAAAGTCGCTAATATCTAAGTTATCCAATAGTTTGTTTAGCTCGTTTTTTTTAAACACATGATGATTATTCATTAGAGAATACTTAAAATTAAAACCATGCTCTCGATGTAATTTTCGAACGAGTTTGTTTGCCTCTTTATTTTTGATAATCTGCTTGCTATAAAAACATATAATGCCTTCTTCTTTATTAATAATCAATTTTATGATAAATGGAAATGCATGCTTAATTGACTTGAAATCTTGATCAACTAAATTAAAATACGCTAATTCAGAATTTATAGTAGGTATTAGTTTAGTTCCTAGTTCTATATAATTAGCAATATAATAATTCTGATATAATAAGTGAAATATTTTATCGTTTTTATAAAAGCCAGAAAACATGTTAGGTTTTTTCTTTTGAGGTATTTTCAGATTATTACTTATCTCCATCTCTAACTGTTGTATCTCAGCATCAAAATATGCATTATAATAAATCCTTAAAGTTGGCATGAAGATCATTAAACCGAAAATTTATAAAAAAAAAATTAGCAACTATATAAAAATTGAGAGTTAAAGGGGCCTTTAATTAAGATATAATTACTCTTAAGCTCAATCTCATCTTTTACCCGAGAATTGGAGATTTGAGACTTGTTCCAAAGTAAGCTAATTCAATACTTCCACTAAATTTATAATTAAAAAAAAACTCTGAGGAGAAGGCTCAGTTTATATATCATGGGTTTTCTTCTCAGACTTCGTGATTTAATTGATCGGATGAAACTATTAACCCGAACATAATCAATCTAAGATTTACCGTAAGTTTTAAATATTTGAAGGAAGTATTATAATATAATAAAGTTCAAATTAAGAAATACGAACTTTAGAAATGATTAATTGGTATTAATCAAGAACAAAATAAAAATTCTAACCCAATTATTAAAAAAGTGGAGGAATGAGATAAAATGGCCAAAAAGGTTTTTGCCTGGAGCCCTATTCGAAAGTTAATGAAAGATAATGGTGCTGAGATGGTTGCTAGAGATGCTGTTGATGCGTTGATTGATTATTTAGAAAAACTCGCAAAAAATGTAACCAATAAAGCTCTTGAAATGACCCGACACGCTGGAAGAAAGAAATTAACTCTCGAAGACATGTCTCTGGCAATGGATTTAATGTAAATCAAGGTTTTAAAGTACCATAACTAATTTTTTTATTTTTATTTTATTTTTTGTTATAAAACTTAGTGACGAATTCTTAATTATTATCATGATTATATATTGCATATCTCATGAATATCAAACAATTTTTTATTGAATTTGGGAATAAATTTTTGTTTTATATTTTTATTACAGATTTTATTGTAGCGTCCTGGAATTGGGTAAATTCAGATCCAAGCTTAGATCTCATGGTCAAAATATTTGTATTTCTTACCGTTTTACCTGCAATTTTCCTTCCTTCATTGGCTAAACTTATCCTAAGAGGCTCTCAGGAGAGAGAAGAGTCCATTAGATTATTTGATGTGATTTATGGTGTATTTGTATGGGCTTTGTCGCTGATCCTGAGCTTTTCTGAATTTAACCTCGTCTCCTTAATTACCATATTACTTATTTTATATGTAATTTATAATATCATAACTCTTATCGGCTGGCGATATCGTCCTCGATTATTATTAACCTTAGTATGGCCTTTTATTATCATAAATATCATGGTAGTATTTTATGTATCTCGTTTCACTTCAGTAGGAATAGAATATTATTCGACGATAAACCCTTTCGAATTCGCAGCAGGTATTACGGTTCTTGCAATCATAGGTTTTCTTTTTATATACAATGAAATATCTGAAATATTGTTAATATTTGGCCGATTGATTGAAAAAACGACATGATAATTAGAAATATAAATAAAAAATTATTTTAATCCTTAAGATTGGTAGCAGTATTAATCTTTATTTTTACCAAGTATTCCTAAAAATTTGGTTACTGAACTGTCTTTTTCTTTTCTTATCCTTACTACATCTTCTGAAAGATTTGTTTTCAAATCTTCAGCTAAAGTGCCCAATCTATTTGCTGTTGCAGAAATCTCTTCCATTGACGCAGTCTGCTCTTCTGTAGAAGCGCTTATTCCTTCCATGGAGGCCGTTTGAGCTTGAACTTTATTAATAATTATATCAATTTTTTGACTCGTGTCAGCTACAGCACCTTTAGATTCTTCAGCTAATTTACGGACTTCATCAGCCACCACGGCAAACCCTCTACCATATTCACCAGCTCTTCCTGCTTCAATACTTGCATTCAATGCTAATAAATTCGTTTGATCAGCAATGTTTTTAATCAAAACCATTACATTCCGTAAATTATCTGTGGAAGCCATCACCTCTTGGGCGTCTCGGGAAATTTCTGAAACCGTTGAGGCTATTTCTTCAGAAGAAGAGTTAACTTCCTGTGCACTGGCGGCTAATTCAGTTGCGATATTAGATACATTTAAAGAACTTTCACTTGATTTGTCAATTACTATTTCTAAACGCTGATATTGTTTTTTTATAATCTTATTCATGTATAACGTTAAAAAAATTGCGATGGAAACTCCTATCGGATATAAAAAAATTGCGGATATCCATGAATTCTGAAAGGTATTGGCTTGAAGTATACCTAAAATGGCCATGAATCCTACAATAAAGGTACTAATAAAAGCAATTTTGGCATATAATTTTGTGCTTTCTTTTCTGTAATAATAATTAAATACTAAAGATACTACTACAATGCAAATAGGGATCAAGATGAAATTTAAATTATTATCATAGTCCATTTGGAAAATCATGCGCTAATCTCCTAATTTTCATTTATTTATTGTCAATATTATTCTGTTCTTCATTAATGAAAAGAATAAATCTGTCTTAATTGAGATAAAAGAATTATATAAATTTGCAGGTTTCAAAAGAATTTATATCAATCCGTACAGAATAACTTTAGACAATTAGAAAAAAAAAAAAAGAAAAAATTTAAAGTAAAAAATTTCATCCACCTGCTAGGGGTGGAAAAAGAGCAACGGTATCTCCATCTCTTAAAATATATTGCTTGTCATAAATTGGTTTTGCGTTCAATAGTATTATCATTTTTGTTTTTTCTTTAGGTATGTCATAATTGTCCAGAATTGTATTGATTGTACTGCCGTTTGAAAGCTTTATACTTGCTTTTTCGGGTCCATATTTCCTCAAATCAGCAAAGAGCTTTACAATCACCGATATCTGGTTATCTGAGCTCATCATTCTTCTCGTTTGAAATACCATTTGTAAAGCAATGACATGTTTATTGGAAAGATGGCGACATTATCACCATCTTTTATTTTTTTTGTGACGCTACTGTACTTGCCGTTAACAAAAATATGGTAAATTTCTGATTCTTGTATTGAATATCTTCGAAGAATATCTGAAATGGTTTCAATTTGGCCATGGTCGATCTGAATGATTACTGGAAAACCTGGCTTATTTTTTTGGTTTGAAATTTTCTTTTTCAGATCCCCATAGAATTTCACTTGTATAGTCATTCTCTTTTGCTCTTATGATCTAAAAACTTTATCAAGTTCCTCTTCGGGTACATTGAAAACTTCATTTGAGGGTGGCAATGGTTCTTTTCTTAAAAATTCTGGAAGTCTATCATGCTCTTTAGTGAAACCCGCCTTCTCGTTGAATTCCATTTCTGTTTTGATAATTGACATTCCTATATTTCCTACATCATCTACAGTTAGATTGGTACCTAGAACGCCATTTACCGATTCAACCATTCCTGCCAAACCTTCAGGTATGTCAAGAATAGCAAAGGCAGTGAAAAGACAATATCCCGTAGAATCAACGACCGCAGTCGCAGCCTGCAAATTTCGGGACAATTCGGATTTTTTTGTATCTCGAGGATCTGCTTGACCGCCGACGCCCATGATTTCCGTGGCAATTGCATATCCCGCAGTATGATCTGCTCCCATTGGAGTGGTTGCATAGGTTACACCAATACCTTTTATGGCACGAGGATCATATGCAGGTAGACTCTGTCCTTTGACCACGGGAACTCGGGTAACTCCAAAAGCTTGCCCCGTAAAAGCGGTTCCATTTGCCAAAATACGTCCAGTGGGTGTTTTTTTACGAATTTCATCCATTAATTTTAAAGCACCTTTACCATCACCAAATTTAACTAGACCACCTTCCATTGCTACAGCAATTGTATCACCTGCTTCTATGGTATCTAATCCTAAATCATTACAAGCTCTGTTGAGTTCTCCTACCGTATCTAAATCATAAATAGCACAATTACATCCTAAGGCCCAGACAGATTCATATTCTAAAACTCCTACGGGATCCTTTCCTCCTGGCTTCGTCCACACTTCAGAACATTGAATAATACATCCAGGACTGCAAGGATGGGGGCGAACCCCTCCTCGTTCTTTTATTAATTCAGCTTTCCTCTCTCCTGATAAATTTGCTGCTCTATCATCTTGCCCAGCAGAAAAATTCCTTTGAGGTAAGCCCTGTGCCTCATTTATAATATTAATCAATACATCGGTACCATAAGAAGAAAGTGCTCCACCTGGTTTGGTAACATCATGCGACATTAAAGCATCGCGTAATGCTTTTGTACCTGCTTTAAACCTGTCATTATCAGCAATTTCCACACCTGGGGCACCACTATCATCTACAATAATGAATTTCAATCCTTTTGATGCCATTACCGCACCTAATCCTCCTCTTCCTGCATACCTACTTGGGCGACCTTCAAGATCATTAAAACATACTCCTGAGCTTCCTCCCAATAATTCCCCTGCGATTCCCGTACCGCTAATGCCTACTTTATCACCAAATTCCTTATGAAGTTGATTATATGCTTTATAGAGCCCCATTCCAACCCATTTATTTGCGTTAATGAATTCTACTCCATCCTTATCAATTTTAAGTATATAATAGTCCTCTCCTTCTTGTTGGCCTTCAATTATAATCGCTGCAATTCTTAGCCTCCCAAGATTCTGTCCGAAACTCGTTCCCGCATTGGCCTCTTTTATACCTCCAGTTAAAGGAGATTTACCCCCTACAGAAAGTCTACCAGAAGTAGGGGCTGGTGAGCCGGTAACGATTCCCGGAGCAAATACTAACTTGTTATTTTTTCCTAATGGATGGCAATCAGGGGGTACTTCCTTAGCAACGATCGTTGAAGTAAGAGCTCGACCACCTAATGCTGCATATTCTTCGGGGAAATCTTCAAATTTAGCTTCAAGTTTGCTCATATCTACTCTTAAAATTCTTTTTGACATGATTTACACCTTTTTATTAATTATTGGTTTTTCATATAGTAATGTTAAATTAAAATTGGTGCTTCTTCGTATTTAATTGTATCTTTAATATGCTAAAAGATCGATATGTCTTAGGGTAAATAACGCTATGAAAGATCATGAAATCTCCATCGATTTGATATTCTCCCATATCATTGAACATTTTACTGAAGATTAAATGTCATCTATCATTGAGCTTTAGTTCTTTTTTTCATCTTACTTCTTTCACCCATCTTAATCATTATGAAAGTCTATTTTGGATCTCTTCCAAGGTAATTAGTGACCAAAAATATTAATAGATATAAAAAAGCATGTTCTCTTTCTTCTAAGGGTGATGATCAATTTTGCAAATCGCTTTACTAAAATCAATAATGGAATGATCAATCTTATAAACCATGACAACAATTATTGTCATGTTGATAATTAAATTAATTAAATTAATTATATTCAATGATAATTAAAAGGTGGAGTGGATGAAAAAATGGACGTGTATTCAATCCTGTCGCATCCATTCCGGCGCAAAATTTTACTACTTTTAGAAAAGGAAGGATACATTCCTTACACGAATCTAATGGACAAATTAGGATTAGATTCAACTGGTCAACTGAATTTTCATCTAAAAAAACTTGGAACATTAATAAATAAAGATCATAAATCCTATTTTCTCACTGAAGATGGCAAGCGCATCTTAAAAATCATGAACCTAAATAAACGCATTTTATCGGGAGAGGAAATAGATGACTATCTCCAATCAAAAGGGAGTGAAATCAGTAGAGTGGGAGTTATTATTTGCAATTGTAACACTGAAATATCCAGAGCCGTCAATATTAATCTCATCGAAAACTATATCAAGAAATTAGATAAAGTAGTTTCTGTTAAAGTGTTTAATAATTTATGCCAAACAAAGAACTTTGACGAGATATCTAATTGGGTAAAGGAGAATTTCATCAACAAAATCGTCATTGCTGCCTGTTCGCCTAAGACTCATCAAGATCTTTTTGAAAGAATATTTCAAGATGTGGTAGACAGGCCAAATATAGAAATTGCTAATATAAGAGAACAATGTGCTTGGGTTCATCATTATCATCCCAGTACAAAACGCGTGGATCCAGAACTCATCTTAGAAAAAACTAAACTACTCATTGAAGCCGCTGTAATGCGCGTAATAATCCAGAAAGAAGTAAAAGTAAAAAGAGTTGAAATTGAGAAAAGTTGTGCGATCATTGGAGGGGGAATTGCTGGCATGACCTTAGCCTTGAATTTAGCGCGAGCCGGAATAAAAGTGTATTTGATTGAAAAATCACCTACCCTTGGAGGCAAGGTTGCCAGATGGAATAGAATTTACAAGATGGGAGATTGCTCTATTTGTTTTATATCTGAATTAATCGCAGAAATCGCCAAGGAAAAAAACATTACTATTTACACGAACACGGAAATCGATAACATATCCGGTGAAGTTGGTAATTTCACTCTTGAATTAATAAAAAAACCAAGATATGTAGATGAGAAAAAGTGCACCGGTTGTAAGCAATGCGTGGATATATGCAGCATAGAAAAGCCTGATCAGTACGAATTCGGATTAAAAGATCGAAAGATCATATACATTCCTTTTATTCATTCCTATCCATACGTTCCTTTAATAGATGAAGAAGACATGGAAAATTGTCTTAGCTGTAGAGTGTGTGAAAGAGCTTGCATAAATAAAGCAATCGATTTTGATCAAAAACCCAAAATGTTAAAAATTAAGGTGGGTGCAAAAGTTATAGCCATCGGTGCAGAATTTGCTGATAGTCTGGAGAAATTTCACTATAACCCCCAAGATGATGTGATCACTTCAGTGGAATTCGAACGAATATTGGCATCCGATGGAATTACTAATGGTCAATTGGTTAAGCTCTCTGATAATAAACCACCTAAGTCAATTTCTATCATTCAAGGTGTTGGAAACGGGGATGGTCCCGCTAAATTTAATGACCTTATCGTTCTAAAATATCTAGAGAGTATTAGAGGTAGATTACCAGATTGTACTGTTAATATATTTTATGACACTAAAAAATTAAATCATAATTCTGATTTCATGCTAAATACGATTGATCCTAAGTTTCATTATGTAAATGACATTAAAATAAAACAAAAAAATGAACAAAAAATTATAATAGCTGATTCCAAGGAATATCCAAGTGATTTAATTATATTGAATTTGAACTTAGCTCCAAATAAAGATTTAAAAACTTTAAGGAAAACCATGGATTTTACGTTAAATGATTCAGGATTCATGAGTCAAGAAACGTTAGCTTCAGGCATTTATGGAATTGGAACTATTTTGGGCCCCTTAGATTATCAAAGTACAGTATCAACTGCTAATGAGGTCGCATTACGCATCATATCTCTGCTCTCTCAAGATTACTTGATTGAGGAATTCAGTGGCATAGAAATTGATGAAGATAAATGTGGATTATGTGGATTATGCATTCAATCTTGCCCTTATAATGCAATTACTATAGGCAATAATAAAATTAACATTGATAAATTCAAGTGTAAAGGATGTGGAACATGTGTAAGTATTTGTCCAACCAATGCCTTGGAGATGAATCTTAATAGTTCTGAAAAAATATATAAAACTATTGAAATTCTTTCTAAATTTAAAAAATCTCCGAAGATTATCGCATTTTGTTGCCAATCATGTGGTTATGCTGCAGCAGATGATGCAGGGTATAAAAGATTATGGTATAATCCGAATACATTTATTATTCGGGTCCCATGCACGGGAAGGGTGGATAGTGACTTCATACTAAAAGCATTCGAACATGGTTTTGATGGGGTATTAATCATTGGTTGTAGAAGAGATGCCTGTAGATACATTGATGGAGTGCAGAGAATAGAGAAAAAAATTCAATTATTAAAAAGCATGTTGGGAGAGAAATATGCCAATCGTCTGATCCTCAAGCACCTTAATGCGGTTGAAGGCAATAAATTAGCACACGTTATAAATCATTTTTATGATCAATTAGCGGAGGAGATTAAACTTGAAACCTAAGTTCTTGATTTATTCCTTAACCGGGTGTAGTGGCTGCATATCGACTCTGATTTCATTAGATTTTTTTCCACAATTTCTTGAAAGAGTAGAATTAACTTTCTTTCCTTTTGTAATGGACGTTCAAAATATAGAGCCCTGTGATATTGCATTAATCGAAGGATGTATCTCAGAAGACTCTCAAGTAGAAATGGTAAAAAAGATTAGAAAAAACAGCAAAAAAATTTATGCTCTGGGAACTTGCGCCGCATTTGGGGGCATTTTAAGTCTTTCAAATAAAAAAAATGCCAAGCCTTTAAGTGATTTTATTGAAATTGAAGGATGCCTTCCAGGTTGCCCTCCGCCCCCGAATCTACTAGGAAATTCATTGATTAAACTCATTGAGAACAAGAAAATAGAATTACCTGGAAAAAGCATGTGTATTGAATGTCCTCTCAGAGGAGATATGGACTTTGATTTTCAAACTGAAATTAGAACTTTTATTCCAAATGCGGGAGAAACAGAAACTCCAGAAGAAAATTCGAAATGTTTCCTAAAGAGAGGCATACTTTGTCTCGGACCAATTATTAGAGATGGATGTGAACATAAATGCATTAAACAAGGACTGCCATGTGAAGGCTGCATGGGTCCAGTTACCAAAGATTACACGTCTAATATAGTGAATTTATTGAGTTTGTTTACGATTACTGAAGAATTTAAAAGTTATAAAGAAATCTTTTATAGATTTTCAAAACCGAAAATGAGGTGGGAGAACCTTGAAAAAAATCGTTGATGTCTGTACCAGAATTGAGGGTCATGGACAAGTGGGCATTCTTTTAGAGAATCAAAATGAAGACATTTCATATGCCGATTTTGAATTAGACATTTATAGAGGTTTTGAAAACATTTTGATCAGAAAACAATTATTTGACATTCCCAAAATCTCCTCACGAATTTGTGGTTTATGTCATGCTTCTCAATCCATTGCCAGTTGTAAAGCTATTGAATCATTGTTCGGAATAGAACCACCTGAACAATCGATTTTTTTAAGGCGATTAATGATGACCGGGGAGTTAATTAAATCACACAGCATGCATCTTTTCTTTCAGTCCTTTCCTGATTTATTAAAAATTTTCAAATTTAAGAAAGAAATACCCACATTTTATGAATTATTAAATTACAATGCTCAATTAACATCAAAATTTTACGAACTGATTAAAATTGGAAATGAAATAGATGAAATATTTGGTAAGCGTAATGTACATTCAATTAGTTCTATTCCTGGTGGAGTAATCTATAGTCCTTCTCGCAAAAGTATCACTATTGCACAAAAATATCTCCAAAAAGCACAAGAAAATCTAGAATGGATTATCGAGAGAACTATTAAAATGTTTTCCGAATTATCGCCTCCAAAAGGTTTTGAGCTCCCCGATCCCACCTTCTTAGGGCTCCAAGATGATACTATTTACGATAGATATACGGGAAGGTTAGCAGTTAAACAAAGTGATAGTAATCTAATCAATTTTTCCCAACAAGAGTATTCAGAATATTTTGATAGAGAACAAGATTTACGAGGAATCACGTTTTTTAAAAACAAAAATGTTTTAGTAGGAGCTCTCTCCCGTTTTCATGTTACCAAAAAATATGATGTGGATGAAGTCAGGAATTATTTGAGTAATTTTGGAAAAGAATGGAATAATAACCTGTTATTTAACAATTTCCTTCAATTAATTGAGGCATATGTAGAAACTTGTAGGAGCTTAGAGATTTTAGACGATCCTGTATTGGATAAAAGAATTAAACTTCAGTCTGCGACATCTATAAAAAATACAGAGGGAATAGGCTTAGTTGAAGCACCAAGAGGTACCTTGTTACACCACTATTCTCTGGATAAAGACGATTCAATAGCCAGAGTCAAGTTATTTGTAGCTACGGAAATAAATCTTCCGATCATTAATACGATGATGACGAATTATGCTCGAAAGTTATATGAAAAAAACGATATCAATTACGTCAAGCGGGAAATTCAAATGGTTATTAGAGCTTTTGATCCCTGTGTATCCTGTGCTACGCATTAATAGTGAATTATAGAAAAGAGTGAGAGAAAAAACTGATGGAACAAGACAACATGCCGAATAAAACTCAAAATGAAGAAGATAAGAACATTCAAAGATTATGTGAGATATGTCTATTATATTCTGATAAAGAGCAAGGTAAAATACCCATATTATTTTGTTCAGATGAGGCTATTAAAAATAAAATTGAGACAATGAATGTAATCAAGTACCATAGTATATGGTTCTTGAATTTAAATAATAACTCCTTTTCTGATAATGTGGACTTAGAATATGGCAATAAAATATATTTTGCGAAGAAATTTATTATTCCATCAAAGACCTCCGAGGAAATGCCTTACTTCAAATCAAAAAGTACTGAAGAATTGGTGATACTTGTCGCATTACCGACTGAGATGCACGTATTTGGTGATGATTTAATTGATTTCCTAGTCAATAAAATATATTTTCAATATAAAAATTCATTATATAAAGTCTTGGAATCTGAGATTTTAAGATTTAAGGCCATAAACCTGAATTTGATTAGTCTCGAATCAAAAAGTAAGATTAAGCAAGGAGAAAAAATAAAGAAAGACGTGCAAACTTCGATTCAAGAGTACTGTAGGGAATACTTCTCATCAGTAATTAAGCATTCAGATCCAAATTCACTTAAAAAACAGAAAGCTCTCTCTTTTCTTTCCTTAAAAGGCATAGATGTTCTAACTATTCTTGATGAAAAAAGGCAATCCTTGGAAGAAAAGGGATTAAAATCTAGTGAGAGCCTTAAAATGAATTTCATTACTAAGAGCAATTTTGTTATTTCTAAGATTACTGCTTTAACCTCTAAGAATGAATTAGAAATTCTGATTAAAAATAATACAAAAGGTGAGATAGAACACGTTTGTGTGAAAATTACATATGTTAAAGATTACCTTGAAAAAGAAATATTTGATCAGGAAATAGACACGTGGTATCCTCAAGAAGACATCATTTTTACCATGCCCGTTATTCCCTTTTCAGAAGATTATCTTCATATAAACATAGAAGGAGCAAGTGAGGAAGTTTACTTATCAGAAAAAATCGACAATAACACTCTCTTAGAAAAAGAAAAAAAAATTTAGTATGCATAAATTAGGTGAACCTTTTTAATTTAAAAAATGATTATCTATAAAGAAATTCGGATGCGTCTTTATGAGATTCTTTATAAGATTTTTTAGCCTTCTCTGCATTGTTGGTTACAATATCAATGGCTTGTTCTATTTCGGACATGCTAATTTTGACTTTTTTAAATGATTCGGGATCAGTAGTATCAATTGTGTCATCAAAAACACCCTTTCTTATTGCTAATAAAGTAGCTTCCTCACAGACTGCTTTTATATCTGCTCCAGTATATCCTTCTAATCTTTCGGCGACTTTATCAATATTTACATCATCTGCGAGCGGTCTTCCTTTAAGATGAATCTCAAAAATTTGTTTTCGTGATTTTTTATTGGGTAATGGCACTTCAATGTGTCTCCCAAATCGCCCTGATCTTAATAAAGCAGGGTCAAGCAAATCTGGTCTATTAGTAGCTGCTAATAATATCACGTTTTTTAATTCTTCTAAACCATCCATTTCTGTCAATAGTTGGGCTACAACTTGTTCAACAACGCGTGAGTTAGATGCCTCACTCCTTCTCGTAGCAATAGCATCAATTTCATCAAAGAAGATTATGCATGGTGCTGCCGTTCTGGCCTTTCGGAAAGTTTCACGTACCGCTTTAGCACTTTCTCCAACCCATTTGGAAAGAAATTCCGGACCTTTTACCGAAATAAAATTTACTTCAGTTTCATGTGCGATGGCTTTTGCTAATAATGTTTTTCCAGTTCCTGGTAAACCGAATAATAAGACGCCATTAGGTGGTTTTGATTTCATGTACCGAAAAAAGTCAGGAAATTTAAGAGGCCACTCAATAATTTCTCTGAGCTGTTGTTTGACATCTTCTAAACCACCTACATCATCCCAGGTCTCATTAGGCTGCGTAATAACTACTTCTCTTAGGGCAGATGGTTCAATATTGTTTAAAGCTTCTGAAAAACTTTCCATCTTTATTTTCAAGTTATCTAAAATTTCAAGGGGAATGGGTATATCAAGATCTATCATGGGAATAATCTCTCTAATAGATAACATCGCAGCTTCTTTAGCTAAAGATTTAATGTCAGCTCCTACAAAGCCATGAGTTTTTTCCGCAAGAAGTTTTAAATTTACATTTTTATCTAAAGGCATGCCGCGCGTGTGAATTTGTAAAATTTCTAATCTTCCCTTTGTATCTGGCACGCCGATTTCTATTTCACGGTCAAACCTACCCGGTCTTCTCAATGCCATTTCAATGTCATTTAATTTATTTGTTGCTCCTATTACTATAATTTCTCCTCTACTCTCTATACCATCCATTAATGATAATAATTGAGCCACGACTCTTGATTCAACTTGACCCCTTCCATCATCCCTTTTAGGTGCAATGGAATCTAATTCATCAAGAAAAATGATTGATGGTGCTTTTTCTTTAGCTTCATCGAAAACCTTTCTAAGGTTCTCTTCACTTTGACCAAAAAACTTGCTCATGATCTCAGGACCATTTATCGAGATGTAATGGGCATCAGTCTCATATGCTACAGCCTTTGCCAATAGAGTCTTTCCAGTGCCTGGAGGACCATGAAGTAAAACGCCTTTTGGAGGATCTATTCCAATTTTGTTAAAAATTTCTGGATGTCTTAACGGTAATTCTATCATTTCTCGAATCTTCTGAATATCTTCTTCTAATCCTCCTATATCTTCATAGGTTATTCTGGAACGTATTCTCTGCATTTCTTCTTCAATGGTGCTAACGCCTTCATATTTAACCTTGGGCTTTACTGAATCCATGTATTTATCGATTTTTTCATCTTTAAACTTAATTTCAGTATCTAAGCTAATAATTACAGCTTCGGCTTTGGGCATGTAATCTAATACGACGAGATCTACTCTACGACCCATCGCATAGAAACTTAAACAATCTCCTTTTGTTATTACTCTTTTCTCTAACTTTCTGGCTAATTGGCTCGAATCTCTAATAAAAAACTCTCCTTCTATACCCGTAAAAGTAATAATTTCTGCAGGTTTTGCCTCAATTCGATGAATTTCTATAAAGTCATCAATCGAAGCATTTAAATTCCTTCGGATAGAGGGATCAATTCTGATAATATTTTTTCCTCTATCAGTCTCTTTTCCTAAAGCTAAAATTGCAGCCGTCTTATTTTTTGTTGTGGGATGATTAATCTCTATGGTATCACCAGATTTAAATCTAAATTTCTCAATTAACTCTGGGTCCAATCTCACTATTCCTTTACCTGCATCCTCCTTAAAGGCATCCTTGATTCTTATTTTTTCTAAATTATTTTCCTTTCCCGTGGTGTATTCCATGTCTCAATCATCACCTTATATATTATAGGAATAAATATAAAAATGGATACACTTAATCAAAAATTCTTTTCTCTAAAATAAAAAAAAAATTATTTAGATAATAATTTTTGAGCTACTTCAAAAGCATAATTATAATCAAATATTTTCGAACCTTTGGTATTAGCTGCTTCTTTTAAAATTTCCCCTTCAGAATTTGATTTTAGCCTGCCTAAGGCTAAGGCTCCAATTCCAAAGATTCCAGGATAAATTTCATCATTTTTATGTTTCGGTTTTATCCCTTCAATTCCATATGGAGGTACCAGATTAATATCCACTACAATTTTCTTGCCTTCAAGTTTTTTCATGTACTCCTCTGGTAAAATTTCAATCCCAGCTGCAGCTAAAGACCAAATGATGTCGGCATCGTTTGCCACTTTAAACCTTTGATCAAGTTCTGGAGCAAACACTCCCGTAATCTTCGTGGCATTTTCTCCTGCTTCTTGCGTGAGTTCCCCAGCTAATTTTTGAACAAACTCTTGACTAGATTTATCCCAAGTTTCTACAATGAAGGTTTTGCATTGAATCCTTGCTGCTAAAATCGCAGCAATTCTTCCCACAGGTCCTGCTCCAAAAATCACTACCTTTTTATCTTTAAGATCTTTAAAGCCATGCTTTCTTTTAGCAATATCAATGGTCATTGCTACAACAGCAGAGGCTGTAGTGTGAGAACCTCTGGGATCAATAATAACTGGGCATTCAAAAGGGGGAACTAACGATTTAACAACCTTTTTTGCTATTTTTTCTCCCTCTTTTACATCAGAGCCACCAATAAAAAAAGTAGTAGGCGCACCGGGTTTACGAGAGAAAATGGCATCCTGAACGAGCTTTGGAACCTGTTCAGAAGTCATTCTACTAATTGGAACTACTATATCAAAGCCAGCATCATATGCCATGTTTATATCAAAAGGAGATGCGTTATCATCAGTATCAAAGAAGTAGCATATCTTATCTGATTTATCTACCTTTTTTATTTTAATTGGGACCAACTCAAGTACCGTCTTTCTTCCCAGTATTTTTTCCACTTCACTTCTTTCCATTATTTTCTCAACTCCTTTAACCTTACTTTATTAATTTTAATGAATTTTTTAAAAATTGAAAAAAAATTTATTCTTTTTCTGGGATCTCAACTTCAACTTCCTCTTCTATTTCCCTCTCCACTTCTTTTATCGATTTCTTGATTTTTATTTGTTCAGTCTCCACGCCTAAATCTCCGGCCAATTTGTCAAGTCCATTGAAATGTCGTAAATCACAGATAAATAAACCCTTTAACTTTTTCCCATCTATCTCCTTGGCTAAATTGAGTACGTTCATCATCATCCATGCTTCCCTTACTTTATATCGGACTTCATCTTCTTGTTCATCAAAATCTCTCTTCAGGTATTCCTTCCATAGATATAATTGTTGAAATTGCTCATCGTTTTCCGGTATTTTTCCCTCTTTTACCATGATCTCTCTGATTCTCATTTCAAGCTTTTTGATGCTTTCTCTATGTTCATCTAAAGCAGTTGACAAGTAATCACTGGCATTTTCGGAAATATCTGCTAGCCTGAAAGGGATCTTCTTTTCCTTGAATAAATTTACCAAAGGATCTTTTGAATTTAAAATGTCGTCTTTCATTCCTCTTTCTTCTAAAGCGAAATCGGGTTGATATTTCTCAATTAGCCCTTCAATGAGATCTAAATATTCCTTTGAGATCAGATGTAGATTCCAAATAATGTCTTCTCTAACTTCCTTTGGAGCTTCAAACCACCAATCAATGGGAAATTCACTCTCCACCATGATGAGCTTTAAGTGCTTTTCCTTGAGTGGCTTCAATTCTAAAACTTCTGGCATTTTTTTTCTACCTCCTGCTTTAATTAAAATACTATATTTTTAATTGTGTGTTTTTTAGTGTATTGAACAACATTCACGTTCACATCTCTTAGTTGATCAACCACTTGAACACATATATCTTCGCATATATCTTTCTGAACAAAATGGACAAACGCGACCACTTTATCTTTATAACCTCTAGCTAAGTCTAACATTTTTTTGACAATCCACATGGGCCTTAGTTTTAAGCTCAAGAATATTTCTTTTTCCTCAATCTCCAAGTTGACCATGTCGATCCAATTTTTGAGACTTTGGCCTTTATAGGAATCTCTGTCTTCTAATGATTGATACTCCCTTGTCAATTCAATGATGAGATCTTCTTTTTCAATTATTTCCTGATAAATATAAGCTATGGCATATTCAGGAATATCAACTTGATAATAAGGAATTTTTATATTATTTAAGGCTTCTGCGAATGAAGTCTTACTAAACTCTTTCATGTCTACATCAAAATCAACAGTAATGAATTTAATGTCTTTTTCTTTTAGAAACTTCTTCAATTCAGCTATATTGATATCTTGAAAATTCTTACTGTCTTCCTTAGAAAAGATATATGCAACAATTTTCTTATCTTTTACAGGGTTTAAATCTAACACTTCCATTATGTCATGCACCTTCTTTTTTTTTT
>SDNN01000028.1 GCA_004524425.1 Promethearchaeota archaeon | reverse complement strand
CATAATTTTTTCTTTAAATATGACCAATGGATCAGTCTTTAACAATCAAATTATATTGAGTAGGTGATGATTAGAGCTGAGTATAAAACAATTTTATAGATGGTTGTTTAAAAACATGTTTGCTATTATCAACATGTTTAAAGGTCAAAATTAACATATTAAACAATATTCTTTTCTTTTTTAATCCCCATTTCCTATATTTTGTTGGGAGATCTCTAAATGATCATGAAATCATGAAAAGGTTTCGAAAAAAAATACTTGAAAAATAGAGAAAAGTAGAGATTAAATCGTTCCTTCCTCCCTGAGAGAATCGATCCATTTGGTCATGGTTTTAAGAAAATGTTCTCGTGCAGTTCTGATGTGTTCAGGGAGGGTATTCGTGAGTTCTTTCTTTTTCTCAGGGCCGTTATCCCCGCAATCCCATGTTTTATGACTGCCACAGAAACAAAGAGGCATGTCTGAAGTGCCATTCCAGTGTTCCGTGGTAAAAAATCCGACATTCATCAGTGGCGGATCTATGGTGACGTCTACTTGAATCCACTTATTATTTACCAGTATTTTCACGTAATTATGAAAATCAATTATTTCATGGGCCTGTAGCATTTGTTTTAACTCATCAGAAAACTCGACTAATCCATATTGAGCGGTGGGAAACCAGATTAAATCCTTCCACCGCTGCATGCATATCATGTCTTTAGTTTGTAGTCCAATTCCTTTATACAATTCTCTCAATAGAAAATTCTTTCCTGAACACGTGCCTTTATTTGCCTTGTATACATCCATGGGATGTCGAGACCCGATGCTACCGAACTGAACATCTCTTACTTTTTCAAAGATTTTCACGATTTGAACATCTCGAGGTAACTCGTAAATATCCCATGCTTTTAATATTTCAATCCTTTCTTTATCATTTAAAAACTCCATTTTAAAGCTATCCTCCAAGATTTATGAACTTGACGATGAATATCAACAATGAATACACCATTTTTAATATATTTAATAAAGTCTTACAATTTGACCGCATGAATATTCTCCCAATCCCGAAAACCATAGATTTGCTGTCCAAATGATTCTCTCGGGATCGGCTTTATAGTCAGGTCCAAGCGCTATTCCATTCACGGAGATTCCGTGAGGAATGATGTCGTGGGCTATAGAAGTCATCATGCCCGTGATTCCGCTGGAGCAGGCACTCTCGTGGATGGTGCCCGTAAGCGTGATTTCTCCTTCTCCTTCTCCTTCTCCCGTGTATCCGCTGGTAGTGTTAAAAAAAATGATTCTGCCCTTTTTTGCGTGAATCATTGAGGGAACAAAAGCTTTTAATATTAGGAAATAATTCACGATCCAATCTTGAAATATATTATCCCACGTTTCTAAGGAAAGATCTTCCGGTTTTCTCTTACTTCTCATTTCATCAATATAATAAGCACAAATTAAGAAATCAATATTTCCTAAGGTGTTCCTCATTTCTTCCATGACCTTTTCCATGCCATTTTGATCTCCGGATTTCACGGTTCTATAAATGATTTTGTTTTGTTTTTCGAGATTTTTTTCGATCATATCGCCCTCATGAGACTCTAGATCGATTAATCCAAGATTAACCCCCTGTTGAGTGAGATAATTACCAATTGTCTTTCCAACAAAACTACTTGCTCCAAAAATGATGCCGTTCTTTTCCTGGTAAGATTGATTGATGTTCATTTTTATCCTCCATCTAAAGATACGTGATTCCTCCATCGGAAAGTAGCGTCAAACCATTAACTCTTGGTGAAGTAGCCAACGAGAAATGTGCATATATCTCTGCTACCTCTTTAGGAGTTATCATTTTACCAGTCTTGGATTTTTTGTGTAACTCCTCGATTCCCTTTTTAACGTCCTTTCCTCTTGCTTTCATGACTCTCCTTATCATGGGCGTGTCGCAATGCCTCAACACTAAAGCAAACGTTCTTATACCATTTGCCCCGTATTTTTTTGAAATGTATTTCGCCAAACCGATAAAACCTGATTTACCGGCAAGATAAGGGCTAGGGATTCCAGAAGATGAGAGAGGGGCAGCTGTGAAGAGAATTCTCCCCCATTTATTCTCTATCATGTGAGGGAGTGCCATGAGCGTACAATACATTGCCCCAGAAAGATCAATTTTAATCGTTTTTAGAAACTCATCATAAGAAATCGCAGGGAAATCACCATTCCCATGAACTGCCGCGTTATTGATGATGATATCGACTCCCTTTTTTTCTTTAGCTATATTCTGATACATGGCTCTTACTTCTTCCTTATTCGAAATATCACAATGAGCCGGACTCGATCTGGGTTCTCCATGCCGAGTATTTATCTCATCAGCAAGTTTCTTAGTTCCTTTAACATCACAAACATATAAAAACGATCCTAGCTCAGCAAATGTTTCACAAATTGCCCGGCCGATACCGCCAGTTGCTCCTGTGACCAGAGTCACCTTTCCTTTGAGACCTTCTCTGCCTTTATGTAATGGATTCTTTTTATTCATTATTTCAAGTAGTGAAAACATGTATCATTTTTGATTTTTATGAATATGATCCCTCCTTTGTCTCATTACTGAGCATCCTTTAAAAGAATTAGTTCTAAAAATTTTTTTTTAAAACTTGGAAAAAAAGAGGCTCATGTTAATTTTCGTTTTTTTTTTAAAAACGATATAAATAAATAGGTAAAAAACCATATTTTTATTGTAAACTTAATGGTTGTAAAATAAAGATTGACAAATTAAAAAAAAAAAGATCATGAAAAATGTCAGACGATTATGATGATTTTGAGGATATTTTTGATAAAATCAAGAAATTCTTTAATTTAAATTCCCGATTATTTGATATGGACTTTTACATTTTTCCAGAATTCACTAAAAACCTAGATCCTAAGAAGAGGGGATCAAAAGGATTCAAAGTATCATATCATTATGAGGAAGGGATGGATGAGCCTGATGTGAAGGTGGAAGGAGATATTGATGAAAAAGATCTTCATGATATTTTAAACAATGCTGATGTGCATAAACTTCCCAAATTCAAAGTCTTAAAGCGACCAGAAAAAAATAAATTAATTGATGCTACTGAGTTGCTTTTAGAACCTGAAGAACACGAGATCAATGTCAAAGCTAAAGAGCCCCTCACTGAAATATGTGATTATTCTGACTGCACGGAAATAATCATTGAGGTCCCTGGCATTAAGAAGGAACAAATATCAATCGATTTTAATAAAGAGAGTAACAGGATTAAATTTAAAGCCACTAACCTTGACAGGCATTATCAGAAAGAGATTGAACTCCCATTTAAATCTTCAGACGAGCGATATGAATTAGATGTTAATAATGGTATAGCTACATTAAGAGTCTGGAGGGATAAGAGATAGGCATTTTTAAAAAATCAATTCATATTATATTAATGAATGATAATCAAGATCCAAATTTCATGATTGAATATTATAAACTTATTGAAAGAATGTTAATATTGTGAGGATATAGAAATGAGTGTTGCGAGAGGCATTGATGGAAAAAAAATAAAGCTCAGAGTTAAAGATGCTTTTAAAGAAGATGCGGGCAGGGGAATCATTCGCATAGATCCCGAAATTATATCCGAATTGAAACTCAAGACGGGAGATGTGATAGCCATTGAACATCAAAACATGAAAACAGCCGCATTATTATATCCCGGTAGAAAAGAGGATAAGGGATCAAAAATCATCCGCATGGATCCTTCTTTAAGAAGGAATATTAGCGCATCCTTGGACGATGTCGTGGAGATACGAAAGATTGAAGATACTGCATTAGCAGATAAAATCACGTTTGCTGGCTTAGAAGAAACAGTCATAATCCGTAATTCACAGCAACTAGCCAGAAAATTAGAAAACCGAGTAATCACGAAAGGTGATATCATAAGTTTCTACGCCATGGGGCGCAGGTACGATCTCATAGTGGTGGAATATGCTCCTAGGGCAGAAGCAGTGCGGATTCACTTGGATACTAGAATCGTCCTAAGTGAAAAAAGCCATAAAGAACTCATAGAAATGGAAAAATCCCGGGTCACTTATGAAGATATTGGTGGATTAGAAGACGAGATCCAGAAGATACGGGAAATGATTGAATTGCCCATTAGACATCCTGAATTGTTTAAAAGAATAGGGATTGATCCACCGAAAGGAGTTCTACTCCATGGTCCGCCGGGCACGGGAAAGACTCTTCTAGCTCGAGCAGTGGCATATGAAACCGAGGCACATTTCATAACGATAAGCGGCCCTGAGATCATGAGCAAATTTTATGGACAGAGTGAAGAAAATTTACGTAAAGTGTTTACTGATGCTAAGGAAAACTCGCCTTCGATAATCTTTATTGACGAATTAGATTCAATAGCTCCAAAGAGGGGAGAAGTTACTGGTGAAGTAGAAAGAAGAGTGGTTGCCCAATTGCTCTCGTTAATGGATGGATTGGAGGGGAGAGGTGAAATAATAGTTATCGGGGCAACTAATAGGGTGAATGATATTGATCCAGCTTTAAGACGTCCAGGCAGGTTTGATCGCGAGATCGAAATAGGCGTTCCTGATACGGACGGACGCTATGAAATATTATTAATCCATACAAGAGGTATGCCGCTTCATTCTGATGTTGATCTATTAAAAATTGCTGAAAAAACACATGGGTTTGTCGGCGCAGATGTTGAAGCATTAGCAAAGGAAGCTGCCATGCTGGCTATAAGAGATATTCTTCCGACGATCAATTTAGATAAGCCGATTCCTCCCGAAATATTAAATAATCTGCAGATTAACATGAAACACTTTAACTTTGCACTTAATAGCATAGAACCATCTGCTTTGAGAGAAGTGCTCATTATACAACCTACAGAAACCTGGGATGATGTGGGGGGCTTGGAAGATGCCAAGCAACAATTAAGAGAAATAATTGAATGGCCATTGAAATATCCTGAATTATATAAGCATTTAAACTCAAGACCTCCAAACGGAATTTTGCTATATGGTCCTCCAGGATGCGGAAAAACTTTGATGGCAAAAGCGCTAGCCCATGAAAGTGAAGTTAACTTTATTTCAGTAAAAGGTCCTGAATTTCTATCTAAATGGGTTGGAGAGAGCGAGAAGGCAGTGAGAGAAACTTTTAGAAAAGCCAGATCAGCAGCTCCATGTATTATATTTTTTGATGAGATAGATGCTATTGCTGGAATGAGAGGTCGTTTCGCAAGCTCTCAAGTGACTGAACAAGTGGTATCACAATTACTTACTGAAATGGATGGCTTGGAAGGACTCAAGGATGTCATATTACTTGCTGCTACAAATAGATCAGATATGCTTGACCCTGCATTGTTGAGATCGGGAAGATTTGGAAGACATGTTGAAATTCCAATGCCTGATTATGACTCGAGAAAGGAGATATTTAAGATTCATCTCAAAAACAAACCTATAGATAAGGATGTTAATATAGAACAAATGGCAAGAGATCTCGAAGGGTATACAGGAGCCGATATTCAAGCCATCTGCGAAGAGGCGACTCTTTTAACTGTTAGAAAAGCAGTTTTAGATTCAAACATTAATACAAAAGATCAAGAATCCGTGAAAAAAGTCAAACTAACTAAAGCTGAATTTGATGAATCACTAGAAAAAGTACTTAAAAGTGCAGATAAAGCAAAAAAGGCATTTGACACCTATGGAAAGGAACCTTCTGAAGAATTATATAGGTAATCAAATTATATTGTAAAAAAAATTAAACAATTTTTTAAAAAAGTGGAGGAATTATGATGGAGGTAGAAGATTTCGAAGAGGAAGAGAATTTTATTAATTTAGATAGCTTTTTAGAAATTATAGGAAATCCGACAAGGAGAATGATCTTGGCAAAATTAGCCAAAGTTCCTCTCGGAGCTTCAGAATTAGCAGCTTCATTGGGGAAAAAGATCTCAAGACAGGCCATTCATAGTCAATTGAAAATGCTTTCTGACTATGATATCATTGAAAGTTTTGGAGAAGAGCCAAGAAATATTAAATACATGATCAAGAGTAATTTATCCTTAAGAATAGACATCACTCCAGATTACTATAATATCAATTATAGCATCTCAAAGAGCGATTCAAACATCCAACCGTTAGATTTAAAGGAAACTGGATGCGTTGTTGATTACAAGAAGATTAAACATCCAGAAAAAAAGATAAAATTTCTCGGGAAAAAAATTAAAGAGATAGAAGAACAAATCAAGGTTTTGGAAGATAAAAGAAATGCTCTATTACGAGATAAAGAGTGTTTCATCGTAGAACTAAAGAGCATCATGTCCAAGAAATACGAACAGAAGTTTAGGGAAGAACAGCCCAACTTGGAGAAGGAGATCTTCTATACAATTTTTTATGATCCTCTAAAATACTTTGACAGAATCAACATAGATAAGCTGTTGGATGATATGTTTTTTTCTGACATGGATCTCATCAGGCGCGATCAGCACAAAGTTTCTGTGAGACATTTGTTAAGAGATCTTTCAAAATTCATGGATTTTTTAAAGGAAGAGGAAGACGATTGGTTTTTTGACATTTAAAAAACAGAATTAGGCACAAGAGGGTGAGATAAGTATCAAACTTCAAGAATTAAAGAAGCATATACCAGGTATTTTTGAAAAGGTAAAAAAAGATGTTAAAAGAACAATTAAGAGGCATAGAGCAGGATTAAGTCTTGGTTTAGTCGAGATGGGCATGTCTCCGAGAGGATTTATAGGTGGAATGCATTTTCCGCCAGGAACAGATATTGTCATGAATAAAACTCCTTTAAGACTTATTTTAGAGACTCAACCTTATGAGGTTGTATGGGCTTACACTTATCATATATTATTACATGAATATATTCATTCATTAGGGATTTGGGATGAACAACAATGCAGGATAATTACCTCAAAAATTACTAAAGAAATTTTCAAGGAAGCAGACCATCCTGCCATGATTTTTGCTGAAGAAGGAATAGCAGCGTACTTTCCAGATATGAAAATAATCTATAAACCCCCTGAAAGAAGACCTGACGGTCTAAAAATAGAATATATTTACGGGTTTGATAAAGAAAGCTATAGTTATTATTCATGATTTATATAAAAATAAAATAAGAAAAAAAAATTGAAGAAATAATTATTTTTAAATTACACTTATTTTCGAATCTTTTTCCCGCATTCTGTACAATATTTTGCTTTATCATTAATCAGAGCATTGCATTCACTACATCTTGAAGTATAAGTTCCGAACTTATCCTCAAAGACCTGTTGAGCACCACAAGTACCACAATATCTATTTGATAAATACATTTCCTCACCGCAATTTCCACAGTATTTCTTAGCATCACTAAAAGGTAATTGAATCTCATCCTTCTTTTTCTCCTTGGTTCTGATTTCATGATATCGATGGATTAACAAGGTGATGAAACTTGCTATGACAAAAGGTATGATGACGATCAATAAAGCTTGAGCAGTTTCTTCGGTAAGCAAGTTAGTGGTGGTAACAAATGCCACGAGAACTGTCGCTAAGAACACAATCGTTTTATAACCTAATCTTGTTATTAAACGGGATGAATTTTGGTCTTTCAAATAGAGTAATAAATTTGGACTGGATCCCTGTGATCTTTGTTTTTGAAGATTCTTGACGGTTTTTTTTAATTGAATGTAAGTGGTGATGCCAACAAGCACTAAAGAGGTGAAAAAAACCACAAATGTGGAAATGTAAAGCGTTGGTATGGCAGTATCACCTAGATTAAAAGTTGTTTCCAACAAGTAATAACGGAACCAATCAATAGTATAACCAACAAATAAAATCGCTACAATGTTAATAAACATGAAAAATATTTGAAATATCTCCAAGGCAATATTCTTCAAATGAATCCTTTCAAGATATATATTCATCGATATGTCCCGACTCATGAGTACCATGTATCCAAAGACGGCCATTAAAAGACTGGCTGCTAGAAGTAACATTCCTACTTGAGCCACAAATACTGAGATTAGCAAAGCAATAGAAAAAACACTTACAGTCCCACATAGCATTCCTAAGTATACTTTTGTGAAAGGCGTTGTAGTCTTTGCATCTCTAAAAGAATCTAATTCAGGTTCAGAAGATGCAAATTTAAATTTTTCTAGCACGTTCTTAATTGATTTTTTTTTATCCTTTTCTTTAGACATTTCTAATTTCTTCTTGTAGTCTTTAAGGAACATCTGTTTATATATGAGCTCGTGACTGGTAGTTTTTAATTTAATGTAACCTACGGCAACAAAGAAACCTATTATAGCTGAAACAATTAAAATAATGGTGATTATTCCTTCATTAATTATTACACTTGGAACATCAGGATAAAATTCGACTTCTCGGGTATCGGTCAATTCATGCTCATTTCCGTAAATGTCAATGACAATAATTTTGTATTGAAGTTCCCGAAGATCACCTGGAATATCATCCAAGTCACCAGTAAATTCTGGACTGTTCTGCTCTAATTCTAATTCTTCCCATTCATCTCCTCCGTCATAAGAATACTGAAATATTACTTCATCGACGTATTCCAAGTCGCTCTCAATTTCAATAGTTATTTCATAGTCTTGAGAAGATGAATAACTTTTAGATTCTTTAAATAGGCCCTCACTGTCCCAATCAAAATCAGGCATGCCATAAGAGTAATAATCTCCGTTATTATCAAACAAATCTTCATTACCTGCTAAATCAATGCTTTTTATATAATATTGCACCTGATTTGTGGATGAATCACCCGGAATTGTTCCAATGTGATAACCATTTCCGATATTGCTCATCAAGACTGACTGCCAGCTTGCAACATCCTTTTTATAATAGAGATAAGTGCTGCAATTGGTACTTTCTGATATATTGACGGTTATGATGAGGTCATTGCGGGGAATTGGAGGAAGATTAAGGTTGGTAAAATGTTCAATCATGCTAGGAGCATTATAATCTGCATAAAACCAACCCCGTTCTTGTATTCTATTTCCAGCATAGTCAATTAATTCGATCTTATAAGTGTAATTACCTTCATTTATATACTCTCCAAAGTCATTAATTCCATCAAACTCGATTTCAGACACTGTTGCGGAAGAAACTGGTATTGTCTCACTACTGACTAATTTTCCGACCCTCCTAAAAAAAAGCTCACCATCATTTCCATCAGATTGAGTTTTGATAAAAAACAATTCTTCTAAATTGGAATACAAGTCTGTAAATGATTCAATTTCTAAATCGGTTGGCTCGGACCAACTATTGCCAAGATCCTCTGATATTATTTCTTTATAATAAAATTTCATGTTCATGAGATCAATATCGTATAAATATATATAACGTACTTTTGGAATCGCTGTCAAGTTATCTCTAGTAATTATGAATTTGGAATCTTGGTCAAAAAAACTCGCTGAATATATGCCTATGCTTTTTAGAGGAGTCCAGTTGTTCTCAGAAAAATTGAATAATGAAAACGAGAAATTGATGATTTTTGTCGATAAAAAAGTGTAATTATCCATGGGCATTGCAAAGTGTACGATATCATTCACTGGATCATAGGCCAAGTCAGGAAATGATTGAGTATTATAAGTATCGTTAGCTTCGAATATTTTTGAAATCGACCAATTTATACCGAAATTATCAGATCTCAAGATATAATAATAATCGGTGGGAAGAGAAAAATCGTAAAGCTTGTGTGTCATAAACATCGTTCCATTATTTGTAATCAGTAGTCCTGATACGTCACAATTAGAATCGGGAAATAGGTTAATATCGTATATGTTAATTGGATTTTGAAATGTCTCACCTTGATCAAAGCTCCTGAACAAAAGTCTTTCTTCATCAGATTGTTTAATGTATATAAATACAGCATCTCCTACGGCGCATCCATAAAATACTTGTATGTATCCTTGTTTTTCAAATATTTTAACTGGATTTGACCATGTCGCACCCATATCAAGAGATTTCATCAGATATATATAAAGACTTCCCGCCTCTTCACTTAAATACACGAGATATAATATTCCCGAATAAGAATAGAACAATTTTGGATCTAAATCTTCCCAGTTATTTTCTAAGATTTGATTCCAAGAGCTAGAGCTAGATTGCTCACTAAATATTTGTAAATAAGCATTACAAGATTCTGATGGTAAGATTTCCCAAGGAATGTTGGTCAAAGATATATTGCTTGATAATGGATTAAAGTAAGATAGTTTCTGAATAAGCTCTTCAATTTCAGGATGGTCATTATCAATAATAATATATCGTATTTTTTTTTCTGAAGTATAATTCTGAGTGAAAACGGCTCGTACCAGTGAATTTTTAATTGGAGATAGGTCGCCTTTTTTTCCATTCCATAAAATTTGCTTCAATTGATTCGGAAAAAATTTATCCTCTTGCTTCCAGTATATATAATTATGTATAACCTGATATTGATAAATATCCGAACTGCCCAAGTAATCCGCTTCATAGATTAAATAATTCTCTTGGTTATAGAAATAATTAATATATCTCTTAGAATTTAGAGATGTAAGACCATCAAATATTCCTAGTACAGTATAACTCCATGTATTTCCCGTAATATCATCACAAGTGTAATTTTCTATGCGATCTTCGGGATATTCTGGATCAACATAAATGAAGCGTAATTTGTCATCAAAAGAGTCATATAAAAAATCATAACTCCCGATAAAATTTTGATTTGTGATGCTATTATTTTGAATATTATCGAATAAAGTCTGATCTGGCAGGAATTGTGCCCACTTCATCGAATAATGATAATTCGTTTTATTTTTCCACATGAGCCAATACTTTCCAGAAGCATGATCAATTTGAATTTTTGGATCGCTAGCATCACAGTTTGCAGCACTTGTCACATTTAGAGGTAATGACCAACTAGTTCCATTATCATGACTTACAACATAGATGAGATCCGTAAATTTTTCATCATCAGATTCGCTTACAATTAATATTGATCCATTTTCCATTATTCCAATATCCATTTTGGGATAAAAAAAAAGATTTATCAAGCTTTCTGTACCCAGAATAGTTGTATTATGGATTTTTATTGGATCACTCCAAGAAGTCCCGTTATTAAATGACCTAAATATACAAAGCTCGGAACTGTTTATATAAGTGGTAATCACCATAAATCCTGTCTTAGGATTTGACGCTATAGCAGCTCCATGGGAGAAGGTTAATAGACTAGTTACGTCTGTCGCATTGGAGTTAATACTTTTGACCAATGTGTTATTCCAAGTTTTTCCATTATTTTCACTTTTCATTAACCAGTAATTAACTCGGCCAAAATTATAGCTATCTCTTTCTGAATAAACAACATACCAGATGTTTGTTCCAGAAGGATTGTCAGAACTCACAAAAGATTTACTTGATTCTGTTTTGGTAATGAAATTTGGAAAATTTTCAACTTGAAGAGTATAATTTCCCTCCTTATTTGCCATGAATGAAAAAAAGACTTCATCATTGTTTCCTGGAGATGCTTCTGGGGAAATATAATAAGTAGAAGCTTCAAATTCTTGAAGAAGCTGGAATTCTTGTGCTAACGATGGAGAAGAACTATTATCGTTTCCATCTATTTGATTCTCCTTCGTGTTCGTTGAATCCACGGAATTTAAATTTATGCAATTCACCAAAATTACCCCTATTAGTAAGAAAACGAGAAAAACTCTAGATTTTTTCATTTTAAATCATTTCAAATTTTTTTTAGTTAAATTAGAGTGAATTCTTTAAGTTTGAAAGTTAAAAAACCTCGTGAATGTAAAAATTTCCAAACTTCTGTACGATAATGTTTAATTTTTATAAAAATTATTGCATTTTTCAATTATAATCAATTTAAAGCGTGCAAAAGGTTCTAAATTCAGTTTTAATTACTTTTAGGATATTTATAACGAAAATTTTAGAAAGTTTAATATAAATTAAAGAATAAGTGTAAAATTTTCAAAAAGTTGTAAAATTGGATGGCAATGTTATATATTAGATGAGTTTACATTAAAATGAATTAATTTGAGTTCTTAATGAAGAAGAATTTTTGAGATTCCTTTTTCTCTATTTCGTTCCGATATCGCATATTTATTGAGCATAAATCATCTTTAAAAACTTCAAATATATCAATGTATTTAAGATATTATTAGATCTTCAAAAATCATCACAAAAAAGTCAAGATCATAGATGGTATATTTTCAGATTAGTCGAGTGGGATTTAATTGCGGTCTAGATAAAGCTGAATGTGATAAATATCCAGAACATTGTGAGCAATGCATCATGGAACGCCTTGCTAAGCTTGGTTTAGAGGTAAATCGCAACATCAAGATAACCGAAATGGATTCGGAAGAGAAAAGAATCCAAATGTTTCGTGACGTGATTTGGCAGAAATTCCTAGATGTATTAAATATCAAGCATATAGTGTTGATGACTAAAGATTCAGGATTGCCAATAATCGATTATCCCATCTCAGGAGCAGGGGTTGATGTAGAATTATTAACTGGTTTTTTACAAGCAAACATTACCTTTTCTGAATCCGGAACTAATTCAAATTATACCGATTACGTGAAGAATCATCAATTTTATGAATTACATTATAATACGTTTAATATCTTGCTCAGGAATGGAAAATATATCAGGCTTTGCTTAGTTTTGGACACTCAAGCATCAGATAGCTTGAAATCACTCGTGATCGACTTTTTAAAAGAATATGAAATCCGCTACAAGGATAACCTTCTCAAGGTCATTGCTCAAGGTGAACTTGATGTAGAGCATTCTATAAATTTCATTACAGACTTTTTTAACGTAAAATTAGTCTTTCCGATGGTTCTTACCCATACCCTCTTGCCGGATACCTTGGATTCTATCAACAAGAATCACATTCAGAAATCAGTCATTAATCTAGCTAAAAAATATTTGGCTACTAAGCAATTTTTCTTCATCAATAACATAATCAATGAGGTGAAAAAAATAGTTAACATTGATGCAAAGATCATTCTTTATGAAATTTATCAGCTCTTAATCTCGAATGTGATCATTCCTACTAGCCTTGAAACTGCCCAGCATAAACTGAAATCTTTTCGAGAATCCCATGCCACTCGCATTGCCAATAATGAGTTAATTTCTCCGATAATCGCAAATGATAATGCTGTATATGAATTAAAAGAAAAGGCAAAAAGTCTAACTGAAGAAGAGGCTAGAAAGTTAATGAATTCATTCATTAAAAAAGGGGAAACAGCTGAGAAAGCCTTAGTCTACAAGGAAGCACTAAGAGAATATGAAAAAGCGCTTTATCTTGCAAGCGGATTTGATTTTGAAGAAGATGTAGGTCGAATTTCATTCATGGTGCTAGAATTAGATAAAATCATAAAAGAGATGGAAATTGATTACAATGAAACGACCGCAGAAAAATTGGAAAAAAACAAGGATTATATTAATTCATTACGTTATTATCGAATGACCAAAAAAATCTTGGAAGATTACGCCTTATTGGATAATAATGAAACGAGAATGAAAAAAATTGAAAAAAAAATTCTCAAATTACAGAAAATCATGTAAGTGAGAAAAATCGTTTTTAATAAATTATTATTCTAACTCCTAAAATATAGTTCTAATGATCATGAAACCTTATTTCATGGTTATATTTGACTATTTAATAATACATAAGTATTAAATTCAAAAACTGAGATATACTATAATCATAAAAACACAATTTAATGTTGGAGTATAAAGAAATGATAAATCTTTTCGCAATCATCGTATGTGTTATTATTTATTGGGTATTAGGAGCCATTTGGTTTTCTCCAAAAGTATTCGGTAAAAAATGGAGTGAAGCTTTAGGAAAAAATTTAGAAGACTTGGGACCAGACCTGAAACAAGGACTTGGAAGTCTTATAACTGCTATAATTGCGACAAGCATTTTAGCGTTCTTATTAGAATTAATAGGTACTTACGATGCCTTTACAGGTTTTTTGGTTGGTTTGCTCATCGGGGTTGGATTCATCTTCACGGTGGACCTATATGATGTCTTATTTGAACAAAAGAGCGTTATAGCTTTCATCTTTGACATTGGATATCACATTGTAGCATTAATGATTATAGGAATAATTCTTGGTATCTGGAAAGTTTAATTATTTTCTTTTTTTCTATTGATAATAGTATATATATAATAGAATTCAAAGTCGCTAATTAAAATTGAGCAAAATGGAAATAGAAAATTTAATAGGTCGGAAGGTTGAGTTAGCGGGTACTGCTAAAAATGCTAAAGGTGGAGCTGTAATAATCACGGATAACAAGGATGTAATATATATCAAACATCTTGCATTTTGGTCTTCAGAGCTTTTAGATAAGCACATTTCAGCAAGCGGATTGCTCAAAAAAGAAAAATTCATTCCCGATCCTCATGTCGATGAGGATGGTGCTATAAGTACCGGAGCGTTCGGAAATCAATTGGTTTTAGAAAATGCGGAATATTCTATTAATGATTAATTGACTGTATTATCTTTTATAAAAATTAATCCTACTAATTTCTTACATCTAGGAAACTATTAATTTTTGATAAGAACTTGCAGTAAATTGTTTATTTCGAACAATTCTTCTGTATTTGGTCCTATAATATACGTTTTTTTATTCTCTTTTCCTTTAACTATTATCATCCCTGATTTCTTAATCCTATTTTTGATATGAACTTCTTCTTTTTTAATAGCTTTTTTAATTATTGATATGAGATTTTTCCATTCATGGTTTTTCATCTCTTTTTTTATGTAGTCTCCACCATTGTAAACACCGCTAGAACTATGCTGAGGTTTAATTGGAATATACTCTAAAATTATTCTCTCCCCCTTTTTGATAATATATCTATTACCACTACCATCAAAATATTCATACCTTTTTTTCGACTTTTTTTCAATCATGTGCTAATCTATTTTTCTGAGACATTAAAATTAATCAATAAGAACAATATTTAATATTTAAGAAAAAGATAAATAAGAGTATTGCTCTGAGATATAAAATATATCTATTTTATTTCTAATTCTTAACAGTTAAAATTATTTAAAAAAGACATTTCTAAAATAATATAGAGAAAAAAATTTAAAACGGTAGAATAAAAATATCAGATACTACTGAAGACAATATTCAAGAAGAGGAAATTAAAAAAAAAATGGAGATTACTCCAGAACAACTAATCTTGAATTGGCATTATCAAGACGTTGATAAAGAATTAGTCTATGATATAAAAAAATGCATTGGATGTAGTCTTTGTAAATTAGTATGTCCTGTGGATGCCATAGAATTAGGCCCCATTCCTGAAATAGCACAAGAAATACTTGACGAGTCCAATCCCAAAATATTAATCGATCATGAGAAATGTTGCTATTGCATGCTATGTGCCATCGTCTGTCCGAATGATGCATTCCACGAGAATATCAAACCAGAAGGCAAAATTGACCTTAATGAGTTTCCCTCCGTCGGAAAATTCTATGAAATCGAAGAAGAAAAATGTATTGAAGATTCCAACAATGAAATCTGTCAATTATGTTTAAAAGTGAGGGATAGAAATAACGTAAAAGACTATTTCAAGATACAAAAAGAATGTCCTACAAAATGCTTCCATATCGCCTCACCAATCGAAGGTGAGGTAATAATCAAGAAAAACATGTTATGGAAATGTGATCCGCAAGGTTGTAAGGCGTGCGTGAATATTTGTCCAACTGAATCTTTCTTTATTCCTGAGAGTGCTGAAGACGTTTTGAAATATGGAAAAATTGCTTGCGATGAAGATGCTTGTTTTTATTGCGGGGCATGCGAGAATTCATGTCCAGATGATTTAATTATAGTCGACCGTGAAAATGTTGAAATAAAAGATCCGTTAAAGAAAGGAAATTTTCCCTGGATCGAAGGCTGGATCAAAAATATAAAGGAGATCTTAAGAAAACGACTCATAAAAGGTAAAGAACCGATAAACATTCCACTCATCGAACAAGAAGTTGAGAAAGTTAAAGAGAAACTCATGGAAGAAGTACCTCAATTATCAGAACAGGATAAAAAGAAATTGAATGAGTTGAATGATAAAATTCAAAGTTTACTGAGGTCTCAAAAAATACGATATTGGATAAAGGACAAAAAGACTGATAAAATTACAAAAGCAATGAAAAAGCAATTAAGCTAATAAAATTTTCAGGTTTCTACTTTTAATTTTAATCATATTGAATAGGGATAAAAAATATTAACTATGAAATATCATTTTTTTTATCACATTATTAATTTTTTTTTCCCTGTATAAAGGGGAAAATAAATCATGGATTCTTATTTTAGAAAAATGATTTATAAAAATACACTTTAAATGAAATATCAGCAAACAGCATGAAGCCTAAAAGATTTAAGACCATTGATATATTCCGTGGACTTGCCATGTTTTACATGATTGGCGGTCATCTCATGGACTGGTGGATTCAACCCGAAAGCCGCTGGTTATGGTATCTTATAATTTTTGCATGTTCATGGGTTGGAGCTGCGGGTTTTCTATTCGTAAGCGGAATAAGCAGCATAATTTCATATAGAAAAGCAATGATTATGGCTGAAAAGTCAGATATATTTACAAAAGAAATGGTGAAAAACGGATTTATTTTTCGAGCATTAATGATCGTCCTAATTGGTTTAATCTTCAATACCTGTATCGCCATCGCATTAATGAATCCTTTATATATATGGACATGGTTCATCTTATTTACTATAGGAATATCCTTATTATTAACCGTTCCATTATTAAATACATCTAAAATCACCAGGATTTGCATTTCAGGAATTTGCTGGGTTTTAAATCATCTATTATTCTCACTTTTAGCCATTTACGCTGGACAATTAAATTATTTAGGCATTTTATTTCATGTGTTATATCATTCTCCTGATCAAGACGTAATTTTAGGATTTTTTCCCTTTCTTCTTTATGGCACTGTTGTGGGAGATATACTATTTGAAGTAAGTAATACTAAAAATCCTATCGAAAGAAAGAGTGAAATTAAAAATCAACTTCTAATTCCTTCATTAATAATAGGATTTGTTCTCATTTTCTGTGGATTGTGGGTCTGGTATCCTAATTATGATGAAAAGGTTTTAATTCATCCTACTAATTTTTACTGGGCGATTTTTTCATGTGGAATTCAGTTAGTGCTTTTTTCATCAGGTATATATGTTGAAGAATATATAAAAACGGAAAAGAGCTATAGATTTCTTTTCTATTTTTCCTATTATTCTTTAACAATCTACTTAATACATTATTTATTATTTTTCATTCCATTACATCAGCAATTAAATGCGATAAATTTTTGGTTCTTTTTTCTCCCGGTCTTTATCTTTATTGGACTTTTTCTCAGACTACTCTACAATAAATATAAAGCTAAAATTGCTTTAAAAACATTAATAGGGGTAGCAAGCATGATGTTAACTTTGATGATTGAAAAGAGAAAGAGAGACTTGTCTAAGGCTTCAATAAAAGGCCTTAAAAAGATGTATTTTAGCACTACTTTCGGTACTAAAAGGAGAAGTAAACCAGTCTAATAACTCTATTTTATATATTCTTTTTTCTTACTCATGAGAATTTTAATAATTAAAATTATCAATATATAAAAAAACAAAAATCTAATTTTAAATTAGGAATTTTTTAGATAAATTCCATGATATAATTTGAAATAAATTGAAAAGGTAAAAAAAATGGTTTTAGAAAAATTATCTGAGTGGCCTTCACAGAAGGCACTAAAAATTTTAATAATATCAGGTATTATAATTGGAATCTTTTTTTTAGTACTAATGAACTATTATTATGACTTGTCAAATTATCCAGTCCTGTTTATTGAAAGTCAGCTCTCATTTAGTGGAGCCGTCATTAAATCACACTTTCGCACGATGAATGCTGAAGAATTATATTATTACTTGATATGGACACTTCTGGATTATGGATACATGGTTGGTTATGGAACTTTATATTTCTCATTATCTCTATTTGTAGCACGAAAATTTGAAGACAATAGCGGATGGAGGAAGACTGGATATTTTGCAGCGGTTTTTGGAATTGCTGGAGCTTTATGCGACGCCACGGAAAATTTCTTTATCGTGTTAATGATTTCTGATCCCCGAGGGTTTCCAGATATTTGGGCGGTGACTCATAGTTGCTTCGCTCTCGTTAAATTTATCTTGATCATAACAATGTTTATCTGGATAATAGTTGCTGCCATTATTTATTTAATTAAAAGAAAATCTTCCTAATTTTTTTTTATTTTAATATAAAGTTTAAAGACTAAATCTAACTAGCTCCTTAATTTTTTGTTAAAATAATAATTGTTTAAATAATTTCTTGGAAAAATATAGTAATTCTCAAAGGATTTTTAAGTAGATTATATCATGATTTTAAAAATAATCATAAAAAGGAAGAAAACAAATAATATTATCGCTGCTTGGATTAAAAAAGACAAAATTTTCGAAAAGGATCTATTACAGCTGTTTCATTTTTTCAAAGAAAATATCCAAGTATCAAGTAAAAGAAGGTTTCATAAATATTATATGATAACCTCTAAAAATCCCGCCATCATGATCTCATTTATTTCTGCTCTCAATGAATTAATACCTGAAACTTATTTTAACTTGGATAATTACATCCAAGAGGAATTATTGGATATTGGGAATGTTTAACAGCTTAATTATTCTCTCGTGTCTTTATGTAGCCTGGTTAAGTTTAAAATTAATAAATTATCAAGATGGGAGAGGGGGGATTCGAACCCCCGGCCCCTTGGTCCCAAACCAAGAATCATACCAGGCTAGACCACCCTCCCATCAATAATGAAAGGATAAACGAGTTTAAAAAGGAACTTCATGTTTGAAATTGCCTTTTCATAAAAAGAATTAATTTTTTCTTTTCAATTTTTCTTTTTTAATGATCAAATTAGCAAAAAATAATTCTGATTTACAATTAAAAAATATAGAATATAAAATAGATATTTCATGTTCTATGATGGAGTCATCATGAAAAAGGCAATATATCTCCAAAAAATAGGAGACGTCGAAGCAAGTATTCTTATTAAAATGAAAAAGAACTTGAAATGGGTATTAAAAGAATATATAGATTCGGTTAAAATAGTAAAGAAACAAATACCTATTGTCGATTTTCCATATAATCCCATCTCAAAACAATATGATGGTTCTTATATATTTAATTTGCTTGATATCATGATGAAAAAAGAAAATCACTTTCGCACTTTAGGGGTTATTGATGAGGATATATATGTAGATACCTTAAATTTCATATTTGGAAGAGCTAAATATCCTAAAAATGATTTTTATAAGTATCACGGTTTGGCAATGATCTCTGTAGCTAGATTAAAAGAAAACTTTTATAGAAGAGCTCCAAATGAGTCTCTTCGTGAATTAAGGGTATTAAAGGAAGCTATCCATGAACTCGGTCATACTTTTAATTTAGGGCATTGTAATAACCATTGCGTGATGCAGTTTTCGAAACATATAGGGGAAACTGATGATAAACCAGTAAAATACTGTAAATCTTGTTCAAAAAAACTGAGTTTCTTTTTTGGAAGCTTGTAAGATTAATTATTTAATAAGTTTTCTTGTAGCTTACATAAAGCTCTTCTGAGAGCTTCTTAATATTTTTGTAATTCTTAACTAATTTAACCAAGTCTGGTGGAATTTTGCTATAACCATGATATGCTCCTGATAAACTGCCGCCAATTGCTCCCACGGTATCAGTATCTCCCCCAGAAGTCGTTAACTCATATATACAATCTTTAAAAGAATTCAAGTTTTTTAAAAATATGAAAAGAGAACACAAAACTGTACTCATTGCATAGGGATGAACAAAAGCTTGACCTAAATAATCTTCTATAAAATATGGCGATTTAACCCCCGCTTGAGAAAATTTGATAAGCCCCGCCTCAATGGATAAATCTAAATTAGCCTTTAATTTTTGTAAAAGTTCGATAAATTCATTCCATGTCTCATCCTGAGTCCCTGAAATTGAAGAAATGATCACCTCAAAAAAATCTTCCAATGAAAATGGATTTTTTAGGTCTTTCTCAACGAGATAAGCTATAGCTCGTGCAATTATAATTGACCCTGCTATTGCTGCAGGATGCGAATGGGTGAGAATACTTGATTTCATTGCAGCAGATTCTAAGCCTTTCAAATGTTTATTGTAAAAGAGACCAATAGGAGCTATTCTCATGGCAGCACCATTTCCACCAGAATTAGAAGCTGCCTTTTCCCAGGGAATTCCATACTTTAATTTCTTTACTGAAGAAATACATCCATAACCAGGATTAATAGGAGGATCATCCAACCATTTTACATATTCTGAAATAAAATTATTAATATTAAAACCGTTCCCTCTTATTAATGCTTTCGCGGTATGTAATGTCAATTGCGTGTCATCTGTATATGTCTTAAATTTTTTACGATTCTTCTGAATGAAGGTTTCAAAATTATCGAATTTTGAATGAATAATTTTTCTCAATTTTCCTTCAAAAGGCTGACCAAGCGTATCTCCAATTGCCAATCCTATTAATGTGCCTTTAAACTTATCTAATTCATTCATTTTTTAAAGATATAGTAAACAAGATGACAAATTGATTTTTTCAAATTCCATAAAAATCATTTTTAAGGGAATTTAGCAAATTATTGAAGGGAATAATTGGAAACTTTTAACACTCTTTCAATTTCTTTTACTAAATCAGCAAAACTAAAGGGTTTTTCTAAAAAACTAATCGCTCCTAAAAGCAAAGCTTGTTTCTTCACACTTTTATCCGCGCTAGTAAAAATAATCTTCGTGTGATTATTAATTCCTAAAATTTCCCGTGTAGCTTCTATCCCATTCTTAATTGGCATTCTATGATCCATTAAAATAATGTCTAATTCATTAGCATGATTTCTATATAATCTGACCGCTTCATCTCCGTTATTTGCTTTTCCAATTACACGATAGCCAGAGGTTTTTAATATCATTTCATACAATCTTTGTAATGACATGTCATCCTCAACAATCAAAACGCTAGCCATTTTATGCCACCTCCGGTATCCAGATTGTAAAATTGCTTCCTTTTGAATAATCACCCGAAACTTTATCGTGAACTTCAATCCCTCCATCATAAAGTTCTAATATTCTTTTTATCAATAATAATCCTAAACCAATTCCTTTACTTTTATCCCTATTTAATTCTCTTTCAAAAATTACCTCCTTCATGGAATCTGGTATTCCAATTCCATTATCAACGAATTCAAGTTTTACATTTTTTCCATTTTTGGAGATTTTTATTAAAATATCAATTACCGAATTCTTGTTGTGCTT
>SDNN01000186.1 GCA_004524425.1 Promethearchaeota archaeon | reverse complement strand
TATTTGCTTTAGAAATCAAGCTCGATTCAGTTTTATCTAACTCAATTATTTGACCCGTACCTATATCAATTGCCACTCGTTCTCTATCAACTTTTTTGATGAGGTAATACACGATTTCTCTTATGGGAATAATGTCCAGAAAAATTGAACAGATTGTGAAGATACAAATTGCTATTAAAATTCTGAGTAAAACACTTCTAAAAAATATTTCAAAACCCTGAATATTCGCATTAATTACGATGATATTATTCAAGCTCCAAATAAGCATCCCTACAATGACCACGCAGACAAATTTCATTCCTGCTATCGTGATTATTATAGAATAACGATCAGCAATGGTCAAGGAATAATATAAAATCGCAAAGATGAATAATATTGAGCCTAGGATGATTGCTGCGGGTTCAAGAACAAAAGCTAATATCAAGCAAGTTGAACCCACGAATATGGGCAGATAAGGGAAGAATGGAGCCTTAAATGGGCGATCTAATGCTTTTCTTTTGTAACGTAAATTAACAGCCGCAAAATTAACAAATGCCAACCCAAAAAAATAAATAAAGGTGGTAATTTCGGCAGTAAACCCAATATCAGAAAAGTTTACAGCCAGAAACGTAATAATTAAAGATAACAAGGTGGTCATCATTAAGGAGTATATGGGAACGGTTTTTTTCTCATTTAGTTCTTCAAATTTTTCTGGAACATAATGATCTCGTGCTAATGCCTGTAAGAGACTGGTAGCTGATCCTAATGCAGCATTCATGGCAATTAAAGTTGATATGATCATTGCAATACCCATCATGTAAAATCCTACTGGACCAAGTATATCTAATAGAATCTCAGCCAATAATACGGGAGAGGCACCTAATGTAGCTTCTCTAGTTCCAAGGTTAATGAGAACGACGAAGGTTACCATTAAATAGATAATTAAAGTCAATAATATCGCAATAATATTAACTTTAGGAATATTTTTGGAAGGATTTCTCAAATCCACGTTAAAATAAGCCAAGTTTGAGGTAATTGAAGTGAAAAATATGAATAATAGAGCAAACATTTGAATCATGCCTAAGAATTTTATATCAGTAGTTAAATATGCGGGATTATAGCCTGAGGGATTCGTGGTTGGAGAGATAAATAACCCGGAGATTACAAAAACGGAAAAAATTACAATTACACTTATTGTTAATATGATGAGAGTTCTAATGGCGAATCTTTGAGTCTTGAAAAAAACTATACTCGTTAATAATACCGCAGCAATGGCAATAAAAAGAGAATTAGGCTTTAAACTGGGATATAACTGAATAATTATTATGGTAAGAGCTTGAGCGGAAAATGAACAAGTTGCCACATTAGCTATCAATAAAAAGAAGCCTATTATGAAAGCTGAGAATCCTCCAATACCTTCCTTGCTGAAATTATACGCACCTCCGGAAATTGGAAGGCTAGTCGAAAGCTCAGAATAATTCAGAGCCGTTAAAAAAATTAAGATGCCTCCTAAAAACAAGCTAATGAGCACTCCGGGGCCAGCAATCTCTATTCCTGTACTTAAAAGAACGAAAATAGATCCTCCAATCCCACAGCCTATCCCATAGAGAACGCCCGCCATTATGCCATACTTTTTTTCTGGTTGAGGGGGGGTTGTTTCAGGTTCTGATTCATTCAATACTCAAATCAACTAAAGGTGCTTGATGGAATTTTTAATGATTAGACTAGTAGATTAAAAATAAAATTTATTAACATTTAAGATTTTTCCAAGTGAAAAAATCCAGAAATTAAAGTTAAAACGGAAGCAATCATTAATAAGACAAATAGGGTTGTATTACTGCCCTGCCCTAATTGCAACAAATTGAAAATGAACATGATCGCCAAGATTACAAAGAAAATGCCGGCAAGAATTAGGATGCCTCCAAAAAACTTTGATGCACGATATATGAATGACAAAAATTCTAATCTATTAATCCTACTTTCTTTATCTCTTATTTCTGATTCGGTTTTCTCTAATTCTGCTTTTAGCTTTTGAAATATAGCTCGAGAATCGCTTATACTTTCCTCAATAACTTCTTTCGTCTTAATTAATTTATCGTATTCTGGTTGAGCATCTTCTATTTTCTCAGTCAAGGCCAACAATCTCTCTTCTCTTTCATTGTATTCAGTCGTTGACTCTTCAATGGCATTCTTTATGTCATTCAACCGCTTTTCGCTTACGTCGATTAAATCTTGCTTCTTCTTGATTTGTTCATCGTAAGTCGCAAGATTATCATTTAATTCTTGAATTCTGGATTCTATTCCAATCATTTTTTGTTGTTTCTCTGTGAGTTGCACTTTATATTTTTCTAAAAGTTCTAAATAGGTCTCTTTTTGTTTTTCCATTTCAGGAAATCCTTCATTGAATTCCTTGGTCAATTCATCAAGACTCTTTAATCTTGCTTCCTTCTTTTCAATTTGCTCATTTAGAACCTTCAACTCATCTTCTTTTGCTTCAATCAGGTTATTGGTATGCTGGTATTCAATCTTATTTTTTTCTATTGATACTTTTATGGTTTCATTTTCTGTTCTTTGACTTTTTAACTTCTTTTCAAGAGCTTCCGCTTCTTCTCTTTGTTTTTCTAATTTATTCTCTTTCTCTTCGATCTCTTTATTTAACTTGGAAATTTTAGAGCGCAAATCATCCTGCGTGGCGACCTTTTCTTTAATGCCATCGGTCAGAACTATTAAATCCACTTGCCGATTTTCATACGTTTTAATTAGCTGCTCATTATTTTTCAATAATTCTTTATATTCTTCTTCTAAACTTTCCTTGCTTTCCGTTATGATTTTTAATTGTTCTTCAACAGTCTCAGTCTCTTCAATTTTTTTATTGTAATCCTCTTCCAGTTCAGCTATTTTATTCTCTAACGCAGATAAATACTCTTTTTTATCATCAATTTTCTTTTGAATAGCTTCATAAGTCTCTTTTGCTTCTTGAATTTGCTTAGTTATTTTTTGAATTTCCGTGGTATCGTCATCTTCTTCTTCCTTTTCAGGTTCAGGTTTTTTTTCCGATTCTTTTTCGATATCCTCGATACTATTTTCGAAGGTGCGTAATTTTTTATCGATCATGTCTCTTGAATTTTTAGCCTTGGATAAAAGTTCCTTATCCACTTTATCAGTTTCCTTTTCTGTCTTCTCAGGCTTCTCCTCTTCTTCGTCAGCCATTTTATCGCTTTTGTCAATCATGAATTATTATTTTCTGAATTATATGTAATTAGAATGCGGAATTTTTATATTTAATTTTCTTTTATAAATAAAAGGCAGTCTGATTTTTTGTCAAACGGGTTTTTGATTAAATAAACAAACATTTTACACAATCTAAAATAGAAATTCCTATTTTAATAAACTCTTTCATGCTTATAAATCCATATTTTTTTCCTGATAGTTTTAAATGCTAGAAAATTCGCGAGCATTAAGCGTATAAAGCCATTCTTATTATATGATAAAATTCTAATAACTCATATTTGTACATTTCTGTAAAATCTATAGGATAAATATATATAACTTAGTCCTTTAAGAATCATGGGTTTTTAATAAGAGTATTAACCTATAAATCAATTCTAACTACAAATTTTAAAGATGAATATTATGAATAAAAAAAATCTAATTCGTGATCTCACTTGTATACTTAGCGTTTTAATGATTGTAGCGATATTAATCGGTAATCACGCGGAAACTGGAAATGCTACTAATGGTTCAAGGGAAATTCCTGAAGAAGATGAGAATAATAATTGGCAGTGGGACTCTACTGTACAAGTGAATGACAAGTTAATCTATGAATTGACATATGCAAGAGTAAATGTATCTGGCAGTGGTGAAGGAGATTTTGTGGTAAAGGATAATTTTATTCTGAATATCACGTCAATAGATCACAAGCTCATCGAGTGGGGCTACCAAAATGAATATAGAAATGTATCCCAAGTGAATGCAACTCAATTATATTACAATTGTATTGATGAACAGTATTATTCCTATGGGGATAAGAACTGGACTCTTATATCCTTCCAATATAATGCTACTGAAGATATCCATGTAAGCAAATTAGATGAACGATTACCGATTCCCTTCGTATTGCCCATAAATTCCACTTTAAACGGAGACATGGATGCTTTAGCCCAATCACTTAATTATTCTAGTTATTATCCCTTTAGTTTCATGGGCATCATGAATCTGTGGGATTATATTGAAATAGACATGAACACGATCCGTTATACAAACAATTCTGGATATGTCGCAGAATTTACTTTCTTAGATAATGGAACATTAGACAGTTGCTTGATGTATTTTCGCCAATGGCAGGATACTTCTAACTTCAATGTAACCATCAGATTGAACCGGATTTATGATCCGAGCGTGCTCAGCGAAACGGCATTTACCCCTCAGAAAGGTGATACGTATTATACTGGTCGAAACATGATCGAACCCGATGAACATCTTTTTGGTGAATTCAAGGCAGACATAGTGGAAGTAAAGCCGGTCATGAACAACACCATGGGGTTCAGGTTATATGGGGGCGAAGAATCTGACCGTTGGACGTGTTTCAAGCACGTGATTGCGAACATATCACAATGGAAGCCAAATCTAGGCATTTATGAATTGATTGAAGACGGAGAAAATATAACTATAGCAATGGCAAACAATCACTATCCATTTTTCATAGGAGGTGAAGAGGAGGAAGGTCCAAATAGTCCTCCATTCATACCAATCGACACTCCAGAAGAAGATTTAGAGTACATGGTGGCATTCATGATGTTTCAAGGAGATTTTCCATTTGATTTGGCATTAATTAACGAGGAAAATAACGTATGGAACATAACACTCATAGATAGTACAGAAAATGAACTAGTAGGCTTATATTATAACAAAACAACAGGAGAACAAATCCTTCAAATTTATTATGGGGATTATGGAAATGAATACGATATAAGCTACAGAAAGGATAGATATATTATTACGGACCCCATGACGGCACCTGTCAACTCATATTTTGGTTTATATCTTGATTGGGAGGTAGACATTTCTATAGATCCTGGCCCAACTATCGATATTGAATCTTATTCTGCCCTTTTACCCGTGAGTCCCATTAATTCTTCGGTAATTAATTTTTTTGAAATATATGGACATGGATATTTTGATTCTAGTTTAAATAATGAATTAGACAAGTATCAGGTATATTTGGAACTCTACTCCAACCTGACGGCACCCTCAATAGACATTTCTACCAACATTACCTTTAAGTATTCCGATAATTTAGTTTCTGACCTATCAGCTAGAGATTATAATGAGAGGGATTTAAGACCATATTATCTTTATAATGATTCCTCAGGTCCAAGTGATTTCGATTATGAATGGCTTCCGCTGAGCAATAAGTATTTTGACGTGGATGAGGCTAATAATGAAATAATCATTAATCTTCAGGAAATCGACACTGACATGCCATATGTATATTTCACGATAGGCATTTCCACTTCAGCAGATATTGATGTGAGTGTTGAGGTGGGGGATGTTTTATATTATGGTGGATTTGACGAAAATTCAGAATATAAAGGAGAAGTAAACGAATTTACAGTCTATGTTAGAGATATTCATTTACATAGATACATAATGAATATGACAGAACTATATCAAGAAAATAGTCTCATCTTTATGGGGCCTGGTCC
>SDNN01000185.1 GCA_004524425.1 Promethearchaeota archaeon | reverse complement strand
TCCAATAGTATTGTACTTGATCTCACTCACGACGGGAATTTTTATATTATATCTTCTTTCAATGATCCTAATTACTTCTAGTTCTTCTACATTAATTTCTTTAATTTTTTCCTTCAATTCTTGATTTCTAACAAGGGTATCATAGCATAAACAACAATAATATTCTAAGGTATCATTTTCCCACAATTCTATTAATCGTTCTTTTGAAATTGTTTTATTTCTAACCATGAATTCGGCTAGATCAATTTTTTTATGACATTGAAAGCATCTTCTGGCTTTAAATTCTTGTCTTGCGGGAAATTTATAATTCATTCTAAGATGACCATGTACCTTTACTAAGATAAATCAAGGAAAAGAGAATTTAAAAAGGTAATTTTTATGAAAATAAGAAATCTTGAGGAGAAAAAAATACTTTATAAAAACCTAAAAAATCATTTAATCTACTTTTTTCCTTCGTGATATTGCGGCAGCTAATTCAATTGCCTTACTCATGCCATTAGCATTAGCTATTCCTTGTCCTGCAATGTCAAATGCAGTTCCATGGGCAGGGGTAGTAATGGGGCATGGTGAACCAGCTAGAACTGTTACTGCGGATTCAAAATTCATTAATTTGAGAGCAATTTGTCCTTGATCGTGATACATGGTGGTAACTCCATCATATAACCCCTTGAACGCATTTACAAATAATGTATCAGCTGGAAAGGGCCCCATAGCATTTATACCCTCCTTATTTGCTAAAGCGATGGCAGGTGCTATAACTTCACTTTCTTCTTTCCCGAATAGCCCTTCATCGCCAGCGTGGGGATTTAAAGCTGCCACAGCGATACGTGGAAAATTATTTCCTGCTAAAACAATAGTTTCATTAAGTAGCTTTATAGCTCCTAAAATGCTCTTAACAGATAAAAGATTTGCAACTTTTTTTAACGGAACATGGCTTGTAACTCTTGAAACCCATAAATTATTAACCACATTCAATTCTCCAAATGGCCAGCTAATCTTTAAATTGCGCAAGAATAACTTAAGGATATCATATCCTCCTTGTTCTAATGCTGCTTTGTTATATGGTGCAAAGCTGAATCCTTCGATTATCCCTTTATTATACAATTGTAAAGCACATTCAAATTGCTGCCCCGTTGCTTTACCAGAATCAGCAGAGATTTGTCCCATGATGATAGTGCTTGCATCATAGTTCTTTAAATCCCATAAAGGTAGGGGTCCATTCCAATCTATTTGGCTAATATCTTCGATGGTTGAGAAGTGAAATTGAACCTTAGCAAATTTCATTCCAAGTTTCAATACGCGAGCGTCACCTATCAAAATAGGTCGGCATAAAGCAGTAATTTCACTATCAGCACATAATTTAGCAATAATTTCTGGGCCAATGCCTGTTGCTTCTCCTAATAAAATTCCCAAAACAGGTTTCAATTATATCCACTATAGAAGAGATTAGTAATTTTCCTTGAGTAAAAATAAAATAAAAGATTGATGTTAGTAATGCAATTTAATTTCAATTGTATCTGCTTTTTAACCTTACTCATTAACTAATTCACTAAGAACCTGCGCGGCTTTCTCAGGATTAAAAATACCACATACACAGGGAGCTGCTAATTTTTCAGCTGCTTTTTCCACGGATATTTTTCCTTCATTAATTTGTTCAACATAATGTTCTACTGATTGAGAAGATACGCAGTGATGACCACACATCGTGGTAATTTCTAATATTTTCTCAGAAGGAAGCTTAGTTTTGTTTCCAAACTCACCTAAAGATAAGTTCACGGTGTGCATTTTCAATCCAAGTTCTTGACACAGTTCACGAATCTCTGATATTAATCCTGAAACGACTATAGAAATTCCGAGATCTTCTTCTTTTATGGTCTTTAATACATTTTTTACATCATTTATATTAGAAAAACAACCTTGTACTATTGAAGTCAATCTCCATCCTGCTTCCTTTAATAGGTTTGTTGGATTATTATTTTGCATTATATGTCCGATACGGATTTGCCGTTCTTTTGCATCATCATAAACGGTTTTATCATTCACCCCAGCTGCTAACATTGCCAAGATAACATAATCCTTTTTTAAATCATTAACTTTTCCTTTTCTATGTAAAGAATGAGTCATGTTTTTGAAACCTCCTTTATATTAGGGCCTACCCAAGCCCACGTTTATTTTAGCATTAGGTCGTACTGAAAGGCTCTGCTCATTGAGCAAATCTATTATGGGAATCTCTCCATTTTCTGCTACTCGGGAGATCACACCCACGCTGAAAACTGTATCTAATTCCTTATCTAAATTCTTGACGAGTTTCAAGACTTCTATGGTTTTTTCATAAGGAACCTTGAATTCTATGATTGCCGAAAGAACTCGTTCATTTTTTAAATCTTCCTGAAGATGCCCTTTATCATCAGCCAATAATGCTGTCAGAGGACTTGCTGGTTCGAATTCTACTCCAATCTCGGCTAGGGGAATGGTAAATCGTTCAGCAATAGCTAAACGAGCACCCATTCCAGGTCTTCCAATCTCTATTGAAAAACCTATTTCATCTTGTCCTATACGATTTGTCACGTCATTTGTTTTCATTTCTTCAGTTCCCCTGCCAGGCACTCCCGTTAATTTATGGGTGGCAATGACGTCGCTGAAAGGATTTCTTACCAAGCGTGGCATTCTTAATTTGGTTCTTTTAATCGCGTTAGAGGGACAATTTGCAGATCTTAGACAAACAGAGCATTCTACACACTTTTCCTTATCAATTACCGCTTTATTATCAATAAGCGTAATGGCTTGTACCGGACAAACGACAACACATTGTCCGCAACCAATGCACCGATCTTCTTTTATTTTCAATATGTTCACTCAAACTGAATTTGTTAGAAAATTTTGCATTATAATGATGATAAAAATATTCTATTCAATTTATAACTGATTCTTTAATCCTATAATGAATAAAGATGAATTTTAGATGCATTACAAATTATACAAAAATGAATCCATCTGGATAATCAATTTTAGAAATTTTAAATAATTCAAAGACAAATTATAATCATGCAAGAAAAACATACATATAAAGTAATAGTAATAACCGTATTCTTTTCTTCAGCTTTAATTAGCATATTATCTCCGATGGCAATAGACATCGCAAATGCCATACCTGATATCCAGCAATCGGAAGTTTTAATCACGGTTTCAGCATTTCTAGCAGTTTCTGCTGGATTTTCGATCGTGTGGTCTCTTCTCGATACGAGATATGATCGCAAAAAATTATTGATCATTGCCACTTTAGACTGGACTGTTTTCACTTTTCTTTCTACCTTTGCTACAGATTTCATATCCTTATTAATCTTACAACTTTGTTCAGCAGTGGGTCATGGAGCAATTTTACCATTATCATACTCTACAATAGTTGATTTGATTGATCCTGAGAATCGGGGAAAGGCTTTTGGCATAAAAGAACTATTTTATATCACTGGAATTGCATTAAGTTTCCTACTTTCAGCGTTTTTGGTTCCTAGATTTCCTTGGCAAACTCCATTATATATTATATCAATTGCGGGTATACTTTGCTTAATTCTATTGATTCGTGCTAAATTACCAGAAAAACCGGAATTACAAGAGGAAAGTGAATTTATTAGCATTAAGGCATTTAAACAAATCATCCATAATCCTGCCATATTGATAATTATCATATTTAACTTCATGTTATTCTTTTGGTATGGCGCTATTTCTCAATACTATACAACCTTATTACGAAATGACTATGGATTCACACCAGAAATGGCTTTTCTGTTTTTTGTAATTTATCAAATTGGACAAATTCCAGCAGGACCAATATTTGGTCATATTGGGGATAAAAAATACGAAACAGACAAAAATGGAAGGATTAAAGTAGTATTAATCCTAGTCACATGTGGAGCCCTCTTGAATTTCATTGGATTCTCAATTGCCATTTCTTTAGACAACATCTTGATATTTATACTATTCGTTATTATCACGAGCTTGGCAGGAACGCTTTTTGGAGGGGTTGATCCTCTCACTCAAGCAACATTGGCCGATGTCACGACGGATACAAATAGATCAACTACATATGCCATAAACAACTTGAGCTACATATTTGGTCGAAGCATTAGTATCTTTCTCTTAAGTATCTTTCTCTTGATGTTTAATAATTTATATCGGCCAGGTTATGTAATTTTGTCAATTGGAACTCTTATGGCTATAATATTTCTCATTCCTCTTCTAAAAGTATTACCTGGTCAAATAGATAAAACAATGGAATAAAAAACCTAAGGATTGTATCAAATGAGCAAAAGACTTGACTATAGTGCAGGAGCACGAGTTATTGTTGAAACCTGTATGGGAATAAAAAAAAATGAAAAAGTTTTGATCATTTTCTCCAGTGGTTTTAACAAGAATGCCAAGCTTTTAGCTGAAGAGGCAGAAGCACTCGGTGCAAAAGTGACACTTACTAAAGTCAATAATAAGGATATACAAATAGAACCACCAGAGGAAGTCAGCAAACTTATGTTAAATTCAGATGTTGTCATGGGAGTGCTTCCCTATAGCACAATCCAATTATTTCTTCACATGAATGCGAGAAAGGCAGCAACTGATGTTGGTGCGAGAGTCGCTGGAGTCCCATACATTAAACCAGACATCACATCTGAAGATGTTTATGAAATTACCGAACTTACAGAAAAATTATCAGAGATCTTGACACGAGGAAATGTAGCCAAAATTACAACGAAGCTAGGTACTGATGTTATTTTATCTATAAAAGATAGAATTTCTGCTCCATTGAGGGTGAGACATGTAGTACCGGGAGCATGGGGGGCTGTACCAGAATATGCCGAAGCAGCTATTGCTCCCGTAGAAGGTACTGCCCAAGGAATTTGGATTATTGATACAATGTTTGAAAAAGTTGGGGCAATTAAAACGCCCGTTAAAATCACGATAAAAGATGGCAGGGCAATAAAAATCGAGGGAGCAGAAGAAGCTGACAAAATAAGAAACATCATCAAGTCTGCTGATGAAAATGCGAATAACATAGCAGAATTAGGAATAGGTACGAATCATACCCTGAAAACCATAACGGGAACAATCGGAGATAAGATGATGAAGGGTACGGCTCATCTTGCAGTTGGTAAGAATATAAACATGGGCGGAGAAACTTATAGCGACATTCACCATGATGGAGTCATGAAGGAAGTCACTATAGAAATAGATGGAAAGACCATAATCAAGAATGGTAAGGTTCTCGTTTAACTTCTAATAATAATTTCTTTTTCTTATATTTTTATTAATTGATAGTCTATTGATCCTATTCCATTTTTAAGAGCTGCTTCAAATTGCAAAGAGGGTTCAAGAAGACTCATCATGGATTTAAATTTTTCAATCCCAGCTGGAAGTGGTTGGGTCCATTCTCCTTCCTTATTTAGAATTGGAAGTCCTGGAGCATTTATCTCTGCATCAAGGCATGCTTTATCAATTGCAACGGGATCTATTGAGCCAAAAATTCCTAAATCAGGGACTACAGGCATGTTCGGATTAGGGACACAATCACACATCAAGGTGATGTCCAAAGCAAAATTTATATAACGGATATTTTCTGGACCAAACGATAAAACGGCAGTTGCATTATCGATAAAGCGCTCAACAAAATCTTGTAATTCATTCCTTCTTGGCACTTTAAT
>SDNN01000184.1 GCA_004524425.1 Promethearchaeota archaeon | reverse complement strand
TCTGGTAATTGTTGTTGATATTGTTGAGCTTTTTGAGCAAGTTCTAGCATTTTTGCCTTAATTTCTTTTCCCTCTTCTATAAGTTTTGAGGTATCAATGCTTAAATCATATATATGATTTAATACTTCTATAATTGATGCCGCTCCTTCTGGAGTTGGGATTTCTAACACAGGAGTAAATAAAGCATAAGCACATAATTTATTAGTTAATGCTTCATTTAGAATAGAGCTTTCTGGTCCCACAATTATTCCTTTCTCCACTTTTTCAATCCCGAAACTTTTTAATTTCTCAACCATATCCGCTTCGGCAGCAAAATAAACGGGATAATCATCTATGATCCCCTTCTGGGGGATGCCTTGAAAAATAACGATCTCTTTCGCCTTCACGTCTTCACTTAAGGCCCAATTGCAAATAGTTTTTGATAAATCATTATAGGCCGTGCTTACTTGAAATGGTACTTCACAAATACCAACTATTAGATTATGTTGCGGTGAATAAAGTATTCTGAAAGGATTTTTAAGAATCCCTTGATAGAACACGGCTATAGGAGGTAAATATTCGCTTGTAATAAACCCTATTTCTTTCATGTCGGGAATCTGTTCTATCAATGAATTTGAGATGATTGGACCTATTAATCCGATACCAGCAAACCCTAGTATTAGGGTGCAATTTTCTCTTATTTGCACCGAGAAATCATCAATAATAACCTTGCTTTTTTTACCAGCATCGCAAATATATTCTTTTCTGACCATGAATAAAACCAATTATTTAATTCGTTATCTTATTTGATACAATTTGCGTTTAATTATTAATGTTAATAAAACTATAAAAATTGATTTAAAATAAAAAGGAAAAATTATCTATTGGTAATATTGGCTATAACCCTCAGTACCAGTTGAGGGTAGTTGCTGTTGACTTTGATATTCTTGAGCTTTTTGGGCAAGTTCTAACATTTTTGCCTTGATTTCTTTTCCTTCTTCAATGAGTTTTGAGGTATCAATATTCAATCCATATAACTCATTTAATACTTCAAGAATGGCAGCTGCACCTTCTGGGGTTGGGATTTGATATACAGGAGTGAACAATGCTAGTGCATTTAGCTTGTTTGTTAAAGCCTCATTAATTACGGTAGATTCTGGTCCAGTAATAATTCCCCGTTCGAACTTCTCTAATTTCAACTTATCTAGAACTTCCATCGAATCTTTCTCAGAAGCATAATATACCGGGAAATCATCAATTACTCCTTGTTTTAATATCCCTTGAAATACTACTATTTCCTTTGCTTGAACATCTTCGCTTAAGGCCCAATTGCAAATTGTTTTCGCTAGGTCATTATAAGCACTGGTCATTTGAAAAGGTACTTCAGATATTCCCACTAATACATTATTCTGGGAGCTATAATACAGCCTAAATGGATGTTTCAATATGCCATCATAGAAGATACTTATTGGTGGTAAAAGCTCAGATGTGAGAAATCCGATTTCAATCATATCGGGAATCTGATCTATTAAAGTGTTGGTAATGATATTTCCTATAAGTCCAACACCAGCAAATCCTAAGATCAGAGTGGCATTTTCCTTTATTTCAACAGTGATGTCTTCTATTACCACAGCACTTCTCTTTCCTTTTTCACAGACATACGTCTTTTTAACCATTCATATCACTTTTGAATGAGATTTTAATACCTTATTCTTTTCATTTTATTTAAAATTTATATATCTAATTTCAATATAAGTAGAAAAATCTTATATTTCTATACTTAATGCTTGAACAGGGAATTCTATTACAACTTCTATTTTTATGCTATTTAATAATTAAGTATTTTCAAATTTAAAACTGATACTTATAATTATTTAAGAAATTAAAACTTGAAAAACAGTCTTAATTATTTATTAAAACAAATATTAAATATCTTACAAGTTATATCACAATAACAAATATAAATCTGTAAAGAGAGATTTGTCTTGCTTTTAGAGTTAAAAAATATCACGATTCCAACCGAAGAAGGCAAACATGACATAGTAAATGACATTAGTTTTAGTGTTCAAAAAGGATCAATTCACGCAATAATCGGACCTAATGGATCAGGTAAATCTACATTAGCATATGCCATCATGGGATTACAAAGTTATAAACCGAGTAATGGAAAAATTTATTTCGACGGAATAGATATAACAGAGATGAATCTAACAGAACGCGCTAAGTTAGGTATGACATTAGCATGGCAAGAACCAGCACGAATAGATGGATTAACCGTGCCTAAGTACATATCTTTAGGCATGAAAGATAAATCAAACATGAGAGAAAAGGTATTAGAATCTTTAGAAATAGTTAATCTAGATCCTGAAAGATATGTCAATCGTACGGTTGATGAATCATTAAGTGGAGGGGAGCGAAAAAGAGTGGAATTAGCAGCTGCAATAGCCATGAGACCACGATTAGTTATTTTAGATGAGCCAGATTCAGGGCTGGATATGATTGTAATCGAAGACTTTCTGAATATCTTCAATAAAATAAAAAAGCTGGACATGACAATTTTATTAATTACTCACCGCGAGGATATTGGAATGGTTGCCGATTACGGTACACTGTTATGGAGAGGACAACATATCGTTACGGATATCTTTCCAAAAGTCATGTTACGATTTTGTGCCAAAGCGGGTCTAAGAGAATTCTGCAAAAGAACACTTTTTAGAGATAGCGATAGTTGCATAGATGATGATTATATTGAAAGGATATTTAGGGAGGAGGGAAATTAATGAGCAAATCCGATTATCCAGATGAGATTCTTCAGAGTCTTGAAGATTATAACATTGATATAAGAGATTTTCTCCCAGGGCATGGAAAAGGAGCAAAACTTCTTTTAGACTTCAATAAAATAAAAGGAGTAGAGCAAATGGAAGGCATCATATTAAAAGGAAGGGAAATACCCAATGGTATAGTGGCAGATGTCATAATAAAAGAAGGAACCAAGAAAGAGGAACCAGTACATTTATGTTTTGGCGTAAATAAAGAAACGGGAGTGCAGGAAATATTTCCGAGAATTATAGCTGAAGATAACACGGAAGTCACTGTTCAGGCCCACTGCAGTTTTCCTAAAGCTGATGGCTTGATCCATAAGATGTTCGGGCATTTTTATATTGGTAAGAATTGTCATTTTACATATAGTGAGACCCATTATCACGGAGAAAAAAGCGGTGCTACCGTTGCTCCAGTTGGCTACATGTATGTTGGAGAAAACAGTACGTTTGAAAATAATTTCAATTTAACTAAAGGAACCCCTGGTAAGGTTAAAATCATGCTCGATATATATGCAATGGAAAATAGCGTGATTAAATCAAACATTAGGGCATTTGGAAAAAACAAAAATGACTCCATTAGAATAAGAGATTCAATTTTCTTGGAAGGGAAGAATGCCCGGAGCATTTTAAAAATGAAGGCTGCCGCAAGAGATGGAGGCGAAGTCTTGATGTACGGCATCACGGAAGGTAATGCTCCTTATTGTAATGGACATGTTGAGTGCAGTGAAATAGTACTTGGAAAAGGCTCAATTTGCAGGGCACGTCCTTTTATAAGAGCAACAGATCCTACTTCTAGCGTTTCACATGAGGCTTCATTGGGTAGATTTCCGCAGAAATGGTTAGACGAATTGATGGCAAAAGGTTTAACCGAGGAAGAGTCAACGGAGATCCTTATTCAAGCAATGTTAGAAGAATAATATTAGCTTTAATTAAGAAAGAAATTAAAAAAGAGGAAGAAAATGTCGACTGAAGATATAAAAATTGGACAAGATGCTCCTTTGTTTAAATTACAATCTTATAATGCGGGAATGATTGATTTAGAAGAATTAATTGGCAGTCAAAAAATTGTTCTTATCTTTTCTAGATATTTTGGCTGCCCCATATGTCACCTTGAATTAAATCAGATATTGGAAAGGTATGAAGAAATAGAAGATAAAGGAGCTAAACTTTTATATATCACCCAAAGTGGGGATAAAATAGCAAAAGAATTTATAAAAAATAAGGGAATTACCTTTCCCGTAATAGCAAGCACTAAGGATGACTTATATAAAGAATATGGATTGGGAATGATGACTCCCGAAGCTGTAAAACAAGTAAGAAAAAAAGTAAAAGAAGCATTTGCTGCTGGAATAGAACATGGCGAATATGAAGGATGGGAACAACAAGGAGAAGGTCAATTCATAATTGATGAACAAGGCAAAATCATCCATGCGAGAAAAGGATGGTTAGACTTGGATAGCATGATTGAAATTTTATAGAATTGTTTTCAAATTAAAAAAATAAAACATGTTTAATGGTTAATATGAAAGAAACGACAAAATACAGCAATTATCGATTCGTGGGTGAGATTAACGTTGATGAGGTCATGCCCTGGTTTGACTTCGATAAAGCAAAACCTTGGGATGAGATGGAAGTTCCTTGGGTAATGGAAAATAAAGTCAGAAGAGAGATTTTAATCATCCTGGCAAGTGGTCCCCAATCATTTGATGAATTACATGCTAAGATTAATTTCTCCCCAAAACCATTGTTAATCAAACCAGATGAGTATGTTCCCAAAGTTAAATATCAATGGACCAAAACCACGCTTGAAAATCACATGTTGAATTTGGAATGGTATGGTTTAGTAAAGAAAAACTCAAATGGAGAATATCAAATTACATTTCCTGTATTCACCATGGAAACCGTTGAATTACTAGAAAAATATATCACCTTATTCGCAGAAAATTGGTTGACGATCATTAAAAACACCCAAAATGAGATAAAAGAAGAGTTGGGAGATCTTGAGAAGGAAAAAGCCCCCTTATATGGTATTTTAATCGAAAAAGCATTAGAAAAACTTTATGCATTACTCAAAGCAGAGAAATTACTGCCTGATGTCCCAAATATCAAGACCTTGTGGGCTGAGCAGCTAAGAAAAATCAAGTTCGAGAAATGGGTTGAAAAAAATTTTTAGCTTTCCTCTCAATGACTCCATGCTCATGGTTATTTACAAAATTTATAAAATAAAAGGAAAGGATCCTAAAGTATTATCTTTTAAAATGCATTATCTTAATAAGATTTAAATTCATTAAAACTAAATTTTTCTTTATTAGAAGTTATCATAGTGATGATTATGAATAAGAAAACCTTTAATAAGCTTTTAAAAATTGATGATGACGATAAAAAGATCATCGAGATGATAGAGCAAAATCCGGACATTACACATAGCGATATTGCTAAAGAAATTGAGAAAAGCCAACCCGCAGTAGGTGCGAGAATTATAAAATTAGAACGAAAACATCTCCTGAAGAAACAAGTGGGCTTTAACGTGAAAAAAGTTGATATTAAAGTAGCCATTGTATTTATTTCAACAAAAGATGTGGACAAGATTGTTCAAAAGATTGAAGATTGCCCATTTATAAATCACGCGTTCAAGATTAGCGGGGAGTATAACGTGCTCTGTTTTATCGCAGCTTCGGATTTGCAAACTATCGAACGATTAATTGATGTATGTTTTCGAAGAGATGATAACGTTATAAACGTGAAAACCAGCATTCTAATTGAATCCATTCATGATTTCGTAATTCCAATAGATTTCAAAATCGAGGATTTCGACGGGCGCTATTGTGGTCCCGACTGCAAGAGCGAGCTGAGCAGGTTGAACATGACCTATAAGTTTAAAAGTCCAGAAGGTCT
>SDNN01000027.1 GCA_004524425.1 Promethearchaeota archaeon | reverse complement strand
TTTATCCCTTCTAAAGCATCCAATAACGTAATTATGATTTTATCTACTCCGTTAATCATAATTCCATACTTTATACTAAAAAGATCAATCCATCCAACCCTTCTGGGTCTGCCGGTAACAGTACCATACTCATGTCCTTGCTCACGTATCTTCTCTGCTATATCATTGAACAATTCAGTAGGCAGTTTGCCTTCTCCTACTCTTGAGGTGTATGCTTTTATAATCCCATATACTTTACTAATTTTTTTAGGAGGACCCCCCGTTCCCGCACAAATCCCCAAAGCATTAGCATTCGAACTGGTTCCAAAAGGATACATGCCATGATCAATTCCAAGCAGCGTGCCTTGCGCTCCTTCAAAAACTACTCTTCTACCTGAATCTATTGCTTTATTCAAATAAAAGGCAGTATCAATTACGTAAGGTTTCAGGTTTTCACCGTAAGTTTTATATTCCTCATATATTGTGTTAAAATCTAAATCCCAATTTGATTCATAAATGCTTAATTGTCGTTTTTTTAATTCAAAGAGTTTTCTTAATTTTTGCTTTAACAATTCTGGATTGATTAAATCAAACGTTCTTATTCCCCACCGAGCTGCTTTATCAGAATACGTTGGACCAATTCCTCTCTTAGTAGTCCCAGCTTTATAATCACCTTTGGATTTCTCCTCAAGCCCATCTAACTCAATGTGGAATGGAAAAATAACATGAGATGTAGAAGAAAGTTTGAGATTAACTTTTTTGTTCAATTTTTTTAGATTTTCAATTTCCGAAAGCAATACTTTAGGATTTATCACACATCCATTTGCGATAATGACTTCTTTTTCTAAAGGAGCACCAGAGGGTATCAATTTAAACTTATATTTCTTACCATCACATACTACAGTATGTCCCGCGTTGTTGCCACCTTGATATCTAACAACGATATCCGCAAATTGAGCTAAATAATCAACACATTTACCTTTTCCCTCATCGCCCCAACTAAGTCCAGTAACAGCAATTGTATTATACTTTGAGTTTCCCATACTAACCAAAAAAATGCATTTTTTTTAAATAATCCAAAATGGATTATTTAGGATAAATTATAAAATTTTTCAGTGAATTCTAAATGCCATGGAATAATTTTTATAGGTGAATTTTTTTTAACCTTTTAGACTCATACTAATATTTTTTAATTAAAATGCCAAAAAAACCCTCAATTCTATTCGATCTTTCGCATTCTGAAATGCTTGATATCCGTGAGAAAGAGTTTTCTGAATTCTTGGCTCTCTTAAGATCCTTAGATTTGAGGATCAAAATAAATGAAAATAAAAACATCACCGGAAAGATTCTGGAAAATATAGACATCCTCATAATAGGCAATCCAATAGATAACTATTTTTCGAGTATAGAAATCAAGAGCATCATAGATTTTGTGAGAGAAGGGGGAAATTTGTTGCTAATCAGTGAATATGGGTCAGATTATCTTCAAAAAACAAATCTCAATGACATCAGTGGTAAATATTTTGGTATTTATTTTCAAAAAAACATAGTTAAAACAAAAAAATCATCGAATGAGAACTGCTCCAGCATACTTAGAATACACGAATTCCATGATAATAGCATAACTAATCAAATCAGAGAAATAGTGCTAGCAGGTTCATGTTCATTCTTGATTAATAAAAATTCTGAACCATTGTTCACCACAAATAGCTCATGGACAGAAATTTATGATGATTCAATCAAAAAATGGTTAAGGGAAGAGGACGAAGATACTAGATTAATATTAGGTGCCTACACAGAATTTGGGAGGGGAAAAATCGCGGCTTTAGGTGATATCGATTTATTCACGAACGATTTTAATATAGGTTTGAACTGCATGGATAATCGTACCTTTATTAAAAATTTACTTGATTGGTTCTTGGAACCAATGAAAAATGAGGATGTCATAGCTTGGATATTGGATCAACTAGGTGTATTCCAAGCAGAACTTAAAAACATGAACAATAAAATTAATAATATAATTGAGACGACTTCTATACTAGAAAAGAGGATTAGTTCACTGGAAGATAATAATCAACGAAAAGAAAAAAAATAAGGATTCTTCTTAATCATATCTTAATCAATAATTTGTTAATGGTTGGAAGAAATTTAACTTATTTTAATTAAAAACTATATTAAAATAATTATCTTAATTATTTTTAAAAAAGGATTTATTGGTGGACAAAATGACTCTAAAAACCCCAGAAGAGTATGAAGAAAGCATTAAGAGAGAAGTAAATCTTTACATGTTTGGAGAGAAAATAAGGGAATTTTGGAAGCACCCCATTATAAAACCTTCTTTAAACACGGTAAAGAAGATCTATGAATTAGCGCAAATTGACGAATACAAGGATTTAATGACTGCTAAATCACATTTAACAGGGGAAATCATAAATAGATTTACCCATATTCATCAGTCTACTGGTGATTTGATCAAAAAAGTTAAGATGCAGAGATTATTGGGACAAAAAACGGGATGTTGCTTTCAACGCTGTGTAGGGTTTGACGCTGCAAATGCACTATACTCTGTGACGCATGAGATAGATAAGAAATATGACACGAATTATCATCAGAGATTTAAAAATTATTGGAAGGAAGTGCAAGATCAGGATTTAATGGTTGGTGGTACCATGACCGATACAAAAGGGGATAGAGGTAAGAGACCAAGTGATCAAACTGATCCTGATCAATATTTACATGTTGTTGATGAATCTGATGAGGGAATAATAGTACGTGGTGCTAAAATTCATCAGACGGGATTTTTGAATTCGCATCGAGCTATCATAATGCCAACTCTTAGATTACGACCTGGCGAAGAAGAATATGCTGTAAGTTTTGGAGTGGATACTAACACTAAAGGAATCACGATGATTTACGGAAGACAGGCAAATGATACGCGAAAATTAGAAGAGTATAAGGAAGAAATTGGTAATTTTAAATACGGAGGCCAAGAAATATTTGTCATATTTGATGATGTCTTCGTACCAAATGATCAAATCTTCATGAAGGGGGAAATTGATTTTTCAAGTGAACTAGTTAATAGATTTGCTGGTTTTCATAGGCAATCTTATGGAGGATGTAAGGTGGGAGTAGGTGATGTATTGATTGGCGCAACTGCATTGATAACAGAGTATCAAGGAGTTGAGAAAGCATCGCACATTAGAGATAAATTAGTAGAAATGATCCATCTCAATGAAACATTATTCAGTTGTGGAATTGCTTGCAGCTCACAAGGTTTTAAAAGAGAAGCAGGAAATTATGAAATGGACATGCTATTGGCAAACGTCTGTAAGCTGAATGTAACGAGATTTCCTTATGAAATCACCAGACTTGCAGATGATCTCACTGGCGGAATAATAGGCACTCTTCCATCGAGAGCGGATCTACAGTCTAAAGATGTTGGTTCACTACTAAAGAAATATCTTGCTGTTTGTGATGGAATAGAAATTGATGATAGATACAAGTTATTACGCTTTATTGAAAACTTAAGCATGGGTGTTGGCGCAGTAAGTTATAGAGTAGAATCAATGCACGGGGCTGGCTCCCCTCAAGCACAAAGAATTATGATAACTCGCCAAGCAAATGTAGAAGAAAAGAAAAAATTGATTAAGGATATACTTGATCTAGATTAATTTCATTTTTTTTCTAAAATGAATAAGTTTTTAATTAATTTTGAAATTTAGATTTATAGAAAACCAGAAATTCTAGGTTAATTTGATTAAATTATGAGTGTTGAATCACATAATGAAATAATCTCTAATTTTGAAGAGATTTCTAAAACTTATAAGAGAAAAAATCAATATTTTGATATTTTATATGATTCGATGTCAACTACCAGAATAATGAAATCTCGCTCTGAAGAAACTGTTTCGTTAAATGCAAAAAAATCGGGAGTGGTTGCTAGAACATTTATCGGTTCCTGGAAAGAATATGGCACTGAAGAAGTCTCAAATTTGACCAATATCACTAATTCACTCCCAAAAGTAACGAATAAAGGAGATTTAATGGAAGAATTTGAAGGCTGGACCTTTAACAAGGAAATCAAAACAAAAATCGATCCCTTGGATATATCAATTGATGATAAGTTGCAAAAAATCAGAGAAATATTTGATTATATAAAAGATTATGACAAGAGGATCATAAATCCTATCATAGCTTATGGAGAAAGCAAGACGACCCGCATATTTGTGAACAATGAGGGCTGTCAATTAAGACAAATTATTCCAAGAATCAGAATTTTCATACAACCCATAGCTAAAGATGGAAACGTGATAGATTTTGACTATTATTCAGTAGGAGCAGAAAAAGGATATGAAATAATTGAGGAGATTTTTGACAACAAATTAGATCAAATAATTCAAAATTCATTGGATATGCTTAAAGCAGAAACTTCACCTTCGGGAAGAGTCCCTATAATATTAGATCCTGATATGGCAGGTTTAGTTGCCCATGAAAGTTTTGGCCATGGTTTGGAAGCGGATCAGGTATTAAGGGATAGGAGCTATTTAAAAAATCTTAAAGATAAACGAGTAGCTTCAGAGATTTGTGTAATATCGGACTCTCCAAATATAGATGGCGTATATGGTTCATTTTTTTTTGATGACGAGGGTATTCGAGCAGGAAAAAACTTATTAGTACAAAATGGTATTTTAAAAGATTTCATTCATAATAGGAGGACTGCATCTATATTAAATTCAGAACCGAAAGGAAATGGACGGAGAGAAAGTTTTGCTCATCCCGTTTTGGTAAGAATGACTAATACTTATTTTGAACCGGGAGATTATGATTTGGAAGAGATGATATCGGAAGTGAAACACGGAGTCATGCTGTGTCGTGGATATTTCGGCATGGAAGATCCTCTCGGTGGAAATCTCCAATGTACTTCAAAGAAAGGATACATAATTGAGAATGGGGAAAAGACAAAACTAATTAAAGCTGTTACTCTTAGCGGGTCAGTATTAGATTTGTTAAGAAGCATCGATGCAATAAGTAAGGATAAAAAAATCCTTCGACCAGGAACCTGTGGAAAAGGAGAAGAAGATTTCGTTCCCGTTACTTCAGGCGGAAGTTATATTCGAGCTAAAAATGCATTAGTTAGTCCAGGGTGATTAAATGAACGGTAAAGACATTGATTTAATAGAAAGAAAATTAATAGCAAAAAAGATTCAAGAATATGAAATCTTTTGGACTACAACAGATATACATGAAACAGAATTCTTAAAAAATCAGGTAGATATTGAAAGAGAAGTGAAAGATTCTGAGTATGTGCTTCGAATTCTGTCCCAACAGGATATGGGAACTGGCATTGGAATAATTAAAGGAAATTCAATGAATCCAAAAGATATTGAGAAAAATATTGACTCCTGCTTATTACTTGCTAAAAACAACGTTGGTCCTAAATATTTCTTTCCAAGAAAAAAAGCAAATCCCAATATTAAGACATTTGATGATAGAATTATAAAAGATCCAGTGGGTATCATGAAGGATTCATGTGAAGTATTAATAAAAGAAATAAATGATCAAAAAGGTGTTTCTCCAACATTCGGAAGATTTAGAATTCACGTTCAAAGAGAATTTCTAAGAAACAGCAATCAGTTAGATTTAGATTCGCTAAAGACTTATTTTTTCATCGAATTTGCTTTAAAAGCGCAAAAGAACGGGAGCATGGCAGAATCATGGGAAGTAGAATATGTTAAAGAGAAAGAGCAGCTTAACTTAAGAGAAAGAGTAAAAAAATGGGCGCGCATCGCAAAAGATACTTTAAACGCTAAGATGCCCAAATCTTCTACAGATGCTATAGTAGTTTTTCCTCCGCATGTCTTAAAAAATGCTATAAATCCTGTTATTGGTTTTCATGCTTCAGGTAGGGCTTTCCATGAGAAAGTTTCATTATTGAATTTAGATGAAATTATCGCATCAGAAGAGTTTTCCTTAAACGATAATGGATTGTTAGAGAGTGGATTGCGAACAAGCTCTTGGGATGGAGAAGGAAATCCACATCAAAATAATCTAATCATAAATAAGGGAAATTTTATTAAAAGAATTTATGACCAAAAATTTGCAATCATGGGAAATACGGACTCTACTGGTAATGGTGTGAGAATTGCTGATGGTTCCGTTATTAATGGTATTACGAATTTTCAAATAGAGCCGGGTGTAATTTCCATCGATGATTTAATTTCTGAGATTAAGGAAGGATATTACATAGAAAAATGCTCCTGGCTTAATCCAGACAGATTTTCAGGTTCTTTCGGGACGGAAATAAGAAACGGATACTACATTGAAAATGGTAAATTTAAATATCCGATAAAAGGGGGAAATCTCAGCGGAAACGTGTTAGAAATGATTAAGAATTGTCACTTGATCTCAAAGGAACGCGAATTCTCGGCTAATACTCTTTTTCCTTACATGTCCTTTACTAGTTTAAAAATCTCCTCTTGAAATAAAAAAAATAGAAATTAAATTCTAGTTCATTTTTTTTTCCTTCTTTTTACAGTTTCCTGGAATTCAAGTAAAATTCCAAAAGTTTCTTTAGTATCGAAATAAGCAAATCTCTGTTTACCTATTTGGCCATAATGAATCACTTCAAATCCCGCTTTCTTAAATGCTTCTATATATGTATCCAAATCTTCAACAAAATAACTGAGATGTTGAAGTCCTTCCTTTCCAGAATCTAAAAATTCTTTATAAATGCATTCTCCTTCCACTAATTCAATTAATTCGATCTGCATGTTATTGAAACGACTCATGGCAATTTTAAGGGTAATATTGGATTCTTTTCCACGATAGGTTACAGTACCTTTATCTATCATAATAGCAAATTTAGGCATTCCATAAATTGATTCCATTATTTTAGCTTGCTCTTCGGCATTTTTAACCACAATACCTAATTGAGCTACTTTTAGATCACTCAAATCAATTTCTAAAGGTTTCTTTGACATTTTAATTCGCCTTTTTTAATTTTGATTATTAAATTAAGTTATTTTTAATAAATAAAAATGTTCTTTTCTTTATTTTTTCCTCTTTCTCTTAATAGTTTCTTGAAATTCTAATATAATGCCAAAAGAATCTTCAGTATCAAAATAAGCATATCTCTGTCTACCAAGGTGACCATAATTAATCATTTGAAATCCTGCTTTCTTGAAAGCTTCTATATATGAATCTAAATCTTCAATGAAATAACTAAGGTGTTGAAGTCCTTCTCTTCCAGAATCTATAAATTCTTTATATATGCTTTCGCCTTCTAATACTTGAATTAATTCGATTTGCAGGTCATTAAAACGACTTATTGCAAGTTTAAGTGAAACCTTCGATTCTTTACCTCTATAGGTCATAATGTTATCTCTATCTTCCATTATAGCAAATTTAGGCATTCCATATATCGTTTCCATGATTTTAGCTTGTTTCTCAACGTCTTTAAAAACATAGCCAAGTTGTTCTATTTTAAGGTTGCTTATATCCACTTTCAATGGTTTTTTAGACATTTTATTTCGCCATTTTTAATTTTAATTAATAAATTAAGTTATTTTTAAAATATTTATATTTTTTTTGAAAAACTGCTTAGAATGAGAAAATATTTCCTGTATCATATATGCTCTCATTTAAGCTAATTTGGATTTCTCCTCCAGAAGCAATTTCTATGGCTTTATTTATTCCTTTTAAGACTCTATCCATTAAAAAATAAAATGCTCTTATCAAATCATCCAGTTGCTCAATATTATTAATCTTAAGACTCTTTGAAATGGCAGGTAATAATTCTGGAATAAAATCATTGCTTGTCATTATTTCCTCTATATCAAACATTGTTTCTCCCGTGCGGGAAAATGGATTAAAAAGATCCAATTTTGCAAACAATAATTTACACACGAATATTGAAGCTTTAATTTCTCTCATGATATATTTTATGGCATTTTCTTTTTCGGGAAAAACCTTAAAAGTAGCCATTTTTAATAATTTTTCACTAGTAATGGAGTCTTTTTCATTTAGTAATCCTTTTACTCTCTCTGATACCCTTTTCTTTTGGATCATTAAATTAAGAGCCATTTCATTCTTTTTGTAGTATTCTCTTGAAAGAACGGAAAGAAATGTGAGATCTTCATCATTTTTTTCATCATAAAATGAACCTAAGTCATAATTCTTTGACTTAAAATCTTCTATGAAATTCCTAATTATAAGAAATTTAAGTTTTAACCGATGAAGAGCAAAATACAGACAAACCCGCGTTTTTGCATAAGGCGCAACGTTTCCCATCCTAATTCTATCATGATGGTTTCGTTCATACATGACTAAAGGTTTCACTTTAGGAATTGCACAATTCATGAAATAATCTATTATATCCGTTTGTGGTTGTTCTCCCCTCATGCCTAAAATATCTATTAATCTTTCACTTGAAGGTCTGGATTCCGGTATTTCTTTTATATGATCGTAGTTAGAGTTAATTAAATATAACGATATTATAGTCTCCATTTCCAAAATTGTTCGGCACGGAATGAACACCTTGCTAATATCATTTAAAATGCTACTGCTTTCAGGGATGCTTATCGCCGTATTTTATTTTAAGAACGTATTCTATGTTATTTTATAGATAACTAAATTTTTAAATAAATGCTTAACCTCTTTAACTATTTTAAAATCATTAAAGGCAGTTGAATCGATTTTTCGAAGATTTTAATTAATAATAGCAAATGATATCAGTAGGTTTCTTCAAGAAATATCTTTTTTATCCAGTTTGGCAAGGTAAAACCAATATAGAATTCAATTGCTGCAGAAAGAATAATTAATCTACTGAGCAAATATTTCAAATCAAAAAAAATAGGAGCTAACTCAATGATTATACCTATCATAAATGAAACGAATGCAATTAGCAAAAATTTTCCCTTTAAGTTGGTATCTTTACTATCAGACTTAAAGCTTTGAAACGTGAAGGTAATTCCCGTGATCAGAAAAAGGAGCATGGAGAGAATGAAATACAGTATGATGAACATGGACCATTGTACGCTAATTAATGGCACGCGCGTGCCTATAAAAGAAGGATTTGCAATGAGGAGATAAATAAACACTATTTCAAACATGATTGCTTCAATAAAAAATACAGCGACTATTAGTTTTTGATTTTTTTTAAGAAAAAATGACGTGAAGAAAAACATCCAGGTAACGTGAGCTATAGGAATCAAACCAATAGTTAGGAAAAAATAGGAAAAATCGCTCAAGGGGGCATTAAAAAAAAGATACCATAAATATGAAATGATATCTCCCCAAAATGGGCTGGTAATGAGACACCACGTGATACCAGCAAAGAAAAGTTCTCGGATTTTATATTTGAAATATCTGAGGATCATTAAAATTCCTAATATTAACGAAATCAAAGTAAAAATTATTGTAAATACAATATCAATGGGAATTGGAATAATCTGTTCATTCATGGCATGATTGCCTTTTTAAAAATTTTTAAAAGTCTTATTCAACTTATTATCAGACTTAGTACAAACATTGATTTAATTTTATATATAAATTTTCTCGAAATCATGCTTAATTTACATATATGTCTTTTTTCCCGATTTTTTTATTGAAACCGTGATTAGAAATTTTTTCAAAGGGAAAATAAGAATTGAATGAAAGGTAGCTGAACTGTTTATTTTTTAGGAAAAAATTTTTAATTTTCCTTTTTCTCAATAACAATTTCGTTTAAATTATAATTTCGAGAGCCTAATCCAATTTCTTCTGCTGCTCTTAATTGGAGTTCCCAATGTCTCATCTCCTTGCCATTAAGATTCATGTCCATTTCATTACTCTCTTGATCAAATCTAGGAATATAAGAAAACCATTCACAGGTTCCATTTTTGAGAGGAAGATTTTCTATGTCATTTAATACGGAATGAGGATTCATTTTTGAAATATGAGCTAGATCTATGCACGCTTGGTCTAAAGCAACTGGATCCAAGGAAGATAATATTCCAATATCGGGAATGAACGGAATGTCACTTCCACCAGTGCAGTCACATTGATAAACGATATCGATCGCATAATTAAGATAGAAAATTTTTTCCTTTCCAAAAAAATCAACCACTCCTGCGGCATTATCTACCATTTGAATGATAAATTCCTCTCTAGTTGATTCTCCTATATCAATCACGTTATTTTTACACACTGAATTACACATGTAACATCGCCTACATTTAGCTTCATCACGCATGATCTTACCATTCTCTCCTTGAGTGAGTGCACCAGTTGGACATAATCTTAGACATTCTTCGTAATCCTTAATAGGTGCATTATAATTGAACTCAAATTTTTTGCCCGTGTGGGCCTCTACTTTTCCTCCTTTTGAGACACATCCGATGCCAAGATTCTTGATTGCGCCACCGAATCCCGTTCCAGAATGGCCTTTAAAATGAGTAGCTAAAATCATTTTATCAAACTCTCGAAGCCTCCCCGCTACTAAAACTTCCTTGAATCTCTTGCCATTAATTATTTGAATCTCTATATCGGTTCCGAATTCTCCATCCAACATGAGGATGGGGGCACCCATTGTTTCATCTGTAAATCCATGCTTTAAGGCAACGTTAAGATATTCTTTTTCAGTTGCCCGTCCACTGTATTCTGTATGGACCCCCGTAAATTCTTCTGGAGCACCCCAACCACAAGATTCTGCCACAAAAGGTATTCCTCCTAAATTTTTTACGTGATCACATAAAAATCTAATATACGAAGGTCTCAAATAACGAGTATTCTCAAGAGCACCGAAATGAGTTTTTATGACTATTTTTTCTTTATTTTTTAGTTTTTCTTTTAAGCCTAGTTTATTCAAAGCCAAAGGAGCTTTTACTTGGCTCATGCTTTCTTCATGTGTATGAGTACGAGCAGTAAAAAAATATACTTCTGACTTCATATTTCTCACGTTAATTATCTTTGATTTTGTCTTGTTAAATAATTCATAACTTAAGAATAAGGTGATTAATTCATTAATTATTTTAGCTTTATTTAATTTTTATAATATAAGAGATAATACTAATAATAAAAATCAAGTAAGATTGCTTATGGCTCGTTGTCCTGAATGTGCCGGAAAAATGGAATATGAAAGTGCTACCAAAACGCTCATCTGTGGCTCATGTGGCTTATCATTAAAGAGATCAGAATTAGAAGATTACTGGAAAAAGATCAAGAAACAAAACGTTAATAATATTGATGAATACCAGCAGAAAAAAAGTCGCCGAAAAGAGTGGCTAGATTGGTACGCTAAAAGCAAAGCAGAAAAGGAGAGATATTAAGTAAAAAGACCTTTCCACGTTCATGAGAAGTCAAGACTAGTTAATATTCTTCAGTAGTTATGGAATTAGTCAAAATCTGATTCTTAAGATTAATTTTAAAGATATTCAAAATTAAAAAATAGATTAAATTAACCAAATTTCTTTTTAAATAACTCCATCAAGTATTCTTCCAATTTTGAAGGAGGAATATCTAAGAGCGTGATTTGTAGATGTCTTCCTCTTTGAGCATCTTCAATACGCACCGTTTTAGAAGAAATTATTTTAAGTTTCTTTAACTGTCTAACATATTTCCTAAAGCTCATTTTAACGTGGTCTTCAACAGAATGATTTTCACATACTGCCACATATTCTTCATATGCATCATCAACAAGCGTGTAAGGTTCCTTGGAACTTATTAGAGATCGTACGATACCTAGTAATGCAAGAAGTTCCTGATCATTTAAATCATCAATAATATTTCCTCTAAATGTAGGATAGACCTGATTAGAAGCCTCTCTTACCATATCAGCATCGATTCGATCAAGACGCTCTTTGTCGGCATATAGTCCACACTTTCTCAAAATTTCAATGCCATGTCTCATGTTTTTGTTTTCCACGACTATTTGACTAATCATGGATAAGATATCATCATTTAACACATTATCTTTAAAGGCCAGCTCACTTCTATATTGCAAAATTAACATTGAATCTTCGAAATCATAAGGATCCAATTTTATTTTACTATTTAACCTACTTAGGATTCTTTCAGTCTCAATTTTCATCCAATCGTGAATTCTTGAGACTAACAAAATTGATAATTTTGCATTATGATGCCCAAAAGTTTCTGCGATATCTAAAAATGCCAAAACTTCATCAGAATTTAATAAATGAACCTCATCAATGATTAAAAACATGTAACTATCATCATTAATTAGTTTGGTCAGAATCAACTTGAGAGCCTCATCATCAGAAAATCCTCTTCCCGACCCGTGAGTGTATTTGGCCAAGAGTTCTCGAATGATTTTAGATTTACTCCTGAAATTAATGCAATTGTAATATTCGATGAAGAGATTAACATCTTTTTCTAATGCAATACTTCTAAAATTCTTGCCAAAATATTTCGCAGTGACAGTTTTACCTACTCCACCTTTACCTAATAATAAACAATTTATAGAGGGTTGTTCTTCTTCCTCTAAAATTCTTCTATAGTTAAGAATTAATTCCTTAATTACCTCATCCCTACAATATAATTTAGGTGGAACATAACTTAGATCCAATGAGCTAGCTTGTCTAAACACTGAAGTGGAACTGAATTCTCTCCTAAACGCATCTTCATCCATGGTTTGTTCAGATAATGAAATTGTATTACTTTATTTATTTATAATAAATAGCAAATTTAAAGTTTAAACTTTCTCATGAAAAAGGAACATGTATTTGAGAAATCCTTTATGAATTAAAATCTATCTTATTAATAATATAATAGAAGTTTCAATTCATTTAATCGAAAACTTAAATAAAATTGAACTTCTATACTCTTTATCTAAATCAATGAGACAATATTGACCTAACTTTGAATAGTCTGTTTTTTGCTTTATTGATTTTTTACTCTTTAATTATAATAGGATTTATTTTAGGAACAATTTTCAAAAAACATAATGAGAAACTCCGCCGGTATTTCTCCTTCATTCTTTTATTTATTTTATCCCCTCCATTAATATTATTTGCATTTCTATTGCCAAATGAGGCAATCAATCAACCTCTCATAATTATTAACATAATTATACTTCAGTTGATACTTGTTTTTTCCACTCAAGCTACTGTTTTTCTATTTTTTTTAAGAAAAAGAGATAAAATTCACCATCAAAGGAAGGGTTCAATGCTCTGCTTGGTAGCTTTTCCAAATGCACTTTTATTTCCTTTACCAATTGTATTGAGTTTGTTTGGTTCTACATATATTGCGGTCTTGGTCATATTTTCTCTTTCTGCATTGGTTCTTCGGACGACATTACTTACCTATCAATGCATTTACTACGGTAAAAATAAAAAAAAGACCATTTTAGACAATTTAAAAGAAATGGTAACTTTTCCTCCTACATTAATGTTGGTCTTAAGCATCATTTTGAATTTATTAGGTGTAAGACTAAATTTTGATATTTTCTTTGTAATAAATGAAGTTATATCTCAAATTACCTCCATTATTGGAGCTCTCTTAATTGGATTATTACTTGTTAATATGAATTTCAAGAGGATCGGTGAATTTAAAAAGGATTTCTTGTTTGTTTTCACCATTCGCGTTTTTTTCTCCTTTCTATTATTTTTACTGGTCATACCGTTTTTCACCTTTCCAACAAGCGTAAGACAGAACATTTTAGTGATTTTATTAATCCTATTTATTGATCCTCCTGCTGTCACTAACATCGCTTATTCGGAATATTTTGAATTGGATCGAGAATTCACGGCATTCGCCGTATTCACCGTGACAATAATGGCTGTCGTATACATACCTGTGGTAATCATTGTAGCTTTTCTGTTATTTTAATTCAAAATGCGAGATCCTCATTATTGTTTAATGGATGCATCATGCTATAAGATTCTTTTAATTTCGTAATGTCGTTTTTTGCGTAAATTCTGGTTGTATTAGGGCTACTATGCCCTAATATATCTTGTAATTCACTGATATCCATTCCTGACCTTCGAAGATGCGTTGCACCAGTATGCCTAAAGATATGAGGGGTGATGATTTTAGAATCTGGAAATCCACACTTTTCCTTTATAGTTTTTATATCATGTTGGATGACTCGGGGTCTCAATCGCTCATTTCTGGTGTTGACCAAGAGATATTCTTCTGTATTGTAAAAAATTCTATCCTCAAGATAATCTTTTATTAATTCGATGGTATTCCTGTCAACAGGAACAATCCTTTCTTTATTTCCCTTTCCGCGTAATCTAATATATCCTCTCTCAAAATCAACATCTCTTATTTTAATGTTACATAACTCACTAACTCTTGCCATGCTTGAATAAAGAAGCCGAACTATCAAATAATAGCGTTTACTTTTCCGTGAATTAAATAATCGCCTGTTTTTTAATTTATTAAATATTTTCTCAATATCAGAGATCGATAAAAATTTAGGCAAACTCTCTTCAATCTTAATTTTAGGGGTTCGGATTACATCTAAAGGATTTTTATCTACAAATTCATTTAATGTCAAAAATTTAAAGAAAGAACGTAAAGAAGCGATCTTTCGTGCAATTCCCTTTTTGGAATAACCCTTATCTTTCAATTTTTTCAGAAATAATCTAATTTTTTGACGAAATAAAGGGGAATTTATGTTCAAGTCTCCAATTAATTCAATGAACTTGAGGAGATCGTATCTATATGCTTTAATTGTCGAGCGAGCACATCCTTCTTCAACTTCCTTAGCTATTAAAAAATCTTCGATAAAATCCGATATTTTATATTCATTCATGTTGTTTCACAAATATTTCACGAAGATTTATAACATAATATAGTGTGATATCCGCGTGATATTTTATGAAATTAAGAAAATTCTATAAAATTTTTAAAAAGAAAGGTGAGATTTTATTCCTTCTCTCGCGCTCTAAGATATTTACACGCATTTAAAGCGGCGCGGGCACCCTCTGATGCGGCAAATACCACTTGAAATACACCTCCCGTCACGTCGCCAGCAGCATAAACGCCTTTCAAATTAGTTTGCTGATCTTCGTCTACTTCAATGTTGCCCTTTCCATCAAGCTCAACTCCTGCCTTCTTGAAGATTGAATTTGAAGGAACGTGTGAAAATATGAATAGGCAATCAAGTTGATATTCCTTTATTTCTTCGGTGTCAATAGTTTTACAAATAATGGTTTCTATTATACCTTCAGGACCTTTAGTCGTTTCCATTATTTCAGTTTTATCAATGATATTGATTCCTCTTTTTTTTACTTCTTCAATATTTCCGGGTAAATCATCCTGCGATAAGGGAGTTATTATATTGACAACACACCCCATTTGGTTAAGTATTAAGGCATCGTCTACTACTTCCTCATCCTTACCATACAAATACACTATCTTGTCTTTGTATAATGGTCCATCACATAATGCGCAATAAGAAACTCCGTAGCCAACTAATTCACTTTCACCTGTAATAACTTCTTTTCGCTGACCCATGCCAGTAGCAATGATCACTACATCTGAAGAAATATTAGCGGATCTGGTCGAAACCATGTTTACTCCCATTCCCATCATGAGACTTATCGCATCGCCATTAATAATTCTCACGGTGTCTTGACTTTCAGCATGTGCTCTAAACTTCTGCAGCAATTTAGCTCCTTCAATCTTTTGCTCTCCTAACCAATTATCTATTTCTTTAGTTTTAGCGAGGGCTGATGGTTCTTTTCCTTGTAATATGATCGTATTTCTGTCAGCTCTTCCACAGTATATTCCTGCATTTAATCCTGCTGGACCAGCTCCTATTATTAACACTTCACATTTATATTCTTCCATGATATTAACCATTCCATTCAGATTTGATCCAATAAATGAAATAAATAACTAAATGTTTATGATTTGAATTTGACTTAGAACAATCATTTAACCTTATTTAATCTTTTGGAACTAGCATCTCTTATTGTTTTATTAGTCAGAATCGAATTAAGAAGATGTGAATAGAGAGGTAAGAATTAGAAAAAATTAATATTTATTATTCTATTAAAAATCCTCGAACAATGATTATTAATCCAATATCAAACGCGATGAGTCCAGCAATTTCAATCCATAGAGAATACAGAATTCCACCCAACATGTTCAGAAAAATCCCAATTATCCCGATAATAGTACCAATGAAGAACATCAAAACGCTTGTTTTGGTTTTTCCTTCACTTTGCGACGCGATGAGTATGAATTTATATAACACAAAAATAAATATTCCTATTCGAATAATATTGACGGCAATAAACCAACCTAACGGAGTGTCTGTATCCACCACTCCTTGTCTATATCGCTCCATATTCAAGGTAGGAACCCATATGAAATACCCAAAAATTGAAACGATGAACAAGCCCATAATGATTCCTAAATATTTCGCGGTCATTGCAACTTTTTCAGAATGTTCCAAGATGAATACCGTCATTAATAAAGAGACCAGACCAAAATTGTATAATATCTGAGCTATAATCATCATGGGAATTATGATTATAGGATTAAGAGTATTTATATGATAAATTGAATAAAATAAAAATCCAAGAGCAACAGAAACGAAGAAAATAGCAAACCAACGATTTAACCAGTATTCAGGATTCTTCCTTAATTCAATATAACCCGCAAATAATGCCAATATGACCGTAATAAGGGCAGTAATGATTTTAAACCAATTTGAAATATCCATGTTATATATTTCACATGTTTGTATTTAAAATAGTTTGTGATTCTAAGAAAAAAAACAGATTAAAAGAAAAAGGTAGAAAAAACGAATTTATTTATTTCTAAATGGATTAGGAATCCATTTTGATACTCTATTTTTATAGTCCATGTATTCATCGGAAAACATCTCCTCAAGCATTTTCTCTTCAAAATTCACCATTCTGTTATATATTACAAAAATTATTATAAACAGAATTATGGAGATCAAAGAAATCGATAGAAAAATAAATGCTAAGTATATGAGTAGTACTCCAAGGTAGAGAGGATTTCTCACATATTTAAGAATGCCATTTGTTATTAATTCATTCGACGGTCTATTCTTATCGAAGAGAGTTTTGTGAGATAAATAAATTAAAATGAAAGCCAGTGTTAAAACAATAGCAAAGAGCCCGATCCTAATGATTAAAGGAACGAATGAATTTAACCAAACAGATATAAGAAAGATCCAAGTATCTAAGATCCATATAATTAGGAAAATTATAGGTAATGTTGCTTGTATTAAATGGGAGAACGGTGCTTCTCTCTCACCATCTAATAAATTTTGTGAGTTCATTTACATTGTACCTCCATATTTAATGATCATATTATTTTTTAATTTAGTAATATTCACAATTGTTTTTTAAACAATTATAGTCCAATTATTAATTTTTAATAATTTGATAATTGTTAATTCATTTACTTCATCCTATTCCTAGATTTATTCCGATACTATATGCCTTAGCCAACATCTTTTCTTCTTTATTTCTCTTGAATCGAAAGAGATTATCAGTATAAATTAATTTAGCAATGATTTTTCCTTTAAGTTTTTTCACGAATTTTTTCATGGCTTTTATTGCTGAAAAACAATTTCAAAAAAATCAATTCAATCATCTGAATCACATCTCTCGAAATTTTTTTAGATTCTTTTCCAAATACTTAATGTGAAAAGGTTTTCCATGTGCGGGATATATCAACTTTCCACCTAAGTCAATATATCTTTGCCAGCTGTCTAATATCAAATTTATATCTTGAATATAAATTGGTCTCTTCTTGATACCTAATATGTTAAAGAACCACGCATTCATGGCATTATCTCCTGGAAAAATTGAGCCATCTGAAAGAACTATTGAAATTCCATCCCTGGTGTGTCCAGGTGTATGAATAATCGTTCCTTCTATCCCTATATTTCTCAAAACCTCTGCATGATCAGCAGATCCTTTCAAGATTATATCTCCATTTGATGGTTCTATTGCTGGAAATTTGAATTCGTGAAATTGTTCAAACACATTCATAATGAATTTAATTCGGCGATTAAGGGGTTTTCCTTCATCTTCTGAGGCACCAAGCTTAAGTTGTTCAAGAGCATTTTCATGTAAGATTAGTTTAGCTCCACTTTTTTCCAAAAATTCTGCCCCAAATCCCGCATGGTCATCATGGTGGTGAGTTAAGAGCAAGTATTTAAGTTGAGATATTTGAATTCCATATTTATCCTTTAATTTTTTTACAAAATCCTCGTAATCACTAGGATATCCCACATCAATAAGTAGGTATCCCTCATTGCAGTCTAACAAATAGCAAGTAGTAAAGCCGACTTGGATATATTTAAATTTACTCTTCATACTTATTCTCTTTATTTTTAATTTTTTGGTGGTGGTTTATATTTTTTCAACTTTGGTAAGAATGCAAATACATGTTTCTTATAATGCTCATAATTCTTACCAAATTTATGCAGACAATATTTTTCTTCTTCTTTAATGTACATTCGAGCGATAATGTAATATGAAAGAGGAATGAAAAAGAGAATCCAACTGTTAAATAAAAAAACAATCCCCGGGATAATGAACAAAGCAAAAGCAGAATAAAGCGGATGTCTCATATATGCATAAACTCCACTTGTAAGCAATTTTGATTGGGAATAAGCTTCGTTAATGACTCTAATAGTTTTCAAATAAATGATAAGTCCAATCATGATAAAAGGAATCCCTAATATTATCATGTAAATGTTCCTAACGGGGATTGCAAAGGTAGGATAAAAGATGAGATGAAGAATTCCAAAAAATACAGCAAAAGGGGTAAAGGTTAAAACGATTTTAGGACTCACACCCCAACGAGAAATTTTGCTTTTGTTGTTATGTTGAGTATTATTATCCATTAAGAGGATAAAAAGGATGGGGTATTTATAAATATTTAGGTATACCTAATGAGTTATTTTAATATATCATTTAGAATTGATTTTATGATTAGATAATTATTTTTATTCGCTAAAATGAGGAGCTCTAATATTTTATAATTCATTTATGTGACAAATAATCTTATTATTTAACAATGAGCTTGTTGAGAAACTCTAATTTAAAAATCAGAATGTATCTAAATTTTAGAAAAAAAAAGAATTAGCCCCTAAATCTTTTCTGTAGGACCTTCTCATGTAAGAAAAATGATAAAAAGAGGAAGAAAAATCCAAACAATAGTAGAATGCCAAAATCAATCAATAGTCCATAAGCTCCAAAGGCACTCTCCTCTCCAAGTCCCACGTTGATGATGTCTATGAAATAGGTGACCGGTGAGATTATACTATAAGGGGCAGATTGAATGGGCATGAAAAGAGGGCTGAGGAATAATAGAGGGAATTTGATCAGTATGGTTAATATCATGGTATTAGCTGGGGTTTCAGTGGGCGGGACTGAGAGTATGAGGCTAAAACTTGAAAATGCTAAGGCGGCTAATATTATTCCAGGAATAATAATAAAGATATTTATTGAATACCAAAGACCAAAAATTATAACCCCTAGGATTAAAGGAACGAATGAAAAAATAAAGCCAAAAATGAAACTACTCCAAATATTACCCAAGAGAATGGTCTTAATCGAAATGGGACACGCGATTAGTCTTTCTAAGGTCTTTGCACGAGTTTCCCATGGAAATACTACTGGGCCGATTGAAGTCGAAGTCATGAATAAAATCATGGCCATTAATCCTGAAACAATATAAATTGATATGATGCTTCTACCGATAGTAAACGCAAAAAAGAGCATTATTGGTAAAAAAATCCCTTGAATAACCACCGGCCCCTTGTTATAGTAAATTTTTAAGTCTTTTTGAGTAATTGCAAAAGATCTCTTTATTTGTACTAATAATTTATCCGGTTTCGAATATTTTTCGAAAATCTCTTCTCTCTTAATCTTCATCCTCTCCCTTTATCATTTTAATAAATACTTCTTCCAAGTGTGGTTCATAGGTGTTGATTTTCTTAATCTTTATGCCTTTTGATTTCATGTATTCAATTATCTCCAAAGCGCCGTCGTTTATATCATGAACAATTACGTGATAATAATCTCTTATTTTTTGAACCTGTTTTATAGATTTCAAATCATTCAATTCACTCTCATTTATATCTTGTGAAAAATAGAAATCTATTGCCTGATATTCTTGCTTTAATTTTTTTAAATTTTCAGGCGTGTCTAATCCTATTAGCTTCCCCTCGTTGATGATGGCAATTCTGTCACACATTTCATTAGCGACATCCATATCATGAGTTGTCATGAAAATGGTCATACCCTCCCTATTATATTGCCTTATGAGATTTTTAATTATAATACTGCTTTGCACATCTAAACCAGAAGTTGGCTCGTCGAGAAATAAGATTTTTGGATCGCTCATTAAAGCCATGCATATCAAAAGTCTTTGCTTCATGCCTTTTGAATATTTTTTCGCTTTAAAATGCCTTTTTTCATAGAGACCGAATTTTCTAAGTAAATCTTCTGCTCTAGCAATACGTTGCTTCTTATTTATGCCATAAAGTTTTCCTATGATGGACAAATTTTCTAAACCTGTAAGGTCCATGTAGACATTTGCTTCTTCAGGCACGTGCCCCATAATTTGTTTAATTCTTATTGGATTTACCCAAAAGTTATTCTCAAAAACCAAGATTGTACCATTTGTGGGCTTCAGAACGCCAGTAAGCATCCTAATCGTAGTGGTTTTTCCTGCTCCGTTTGGACCTAAGAAACCGAATATTTCCCCCTCTTTAACTTCAAATGATACATTATTTACCGCTCGAACAATATTATTTTTAGGTTTTCTCTTTGGTTTATTTTGCATGCTTTTATTTCTTTTTTTTTCCTTTTTTGAAGGAAAAAAGAATTTTGATAAATTTTTTACTACAATCGCACTCATTTTACTCGTCATCCTATATAATAAATGGGAAAAAAAAAATTTAATTATAATTGGTAATTTCAATCTTCGTGCTTTTCTGGCTCAAGATGTTTTAAAAGTTCTCCAATTGGTTGATCTCCGTGACATTTTAAAATTTGGTTTAATGTACAACCACTTGGATGCTTATTCTTTATCTCTGGATATGAACAATCACAATCTTCTATTTCTTTTAACTTCATTACATTTTCCTCTAATATCTTTTTTAAAATATTTTTTTTTCTGTAATTTTATTTGAAAAATCTTCCTATTTCAAAAATAAAAAAGTCCGATTTTTATGCTTTTAACCTTATTAAGTATTAATTCTTATTACTTAAACCATTGGTTTAATTAAACCAGTGGTTTACTTAAATGATCGATAGAATATATTTAAATGTTTCGAAATTTTTTATTATAATAGAAAAACTTGAGAAGGATTTTAATTGACTAAAGAGATAGATTTGACCGAAATAGAAGATTATATTAAAGCTCTTCACTGTGACGTGAGATGGATTATTATCGATATTTTGAAAGATGGTCCGAAAACTTCTAATGAGATCTTTAAAGCTTTAGAAAAGTATGAAGAAGATATTAAAAATAAAACCCCGAAGAATTGCAA
>SDNN01000183.1 GCA_004524425.1 Promethearchaeota archaeon | reverse complement strand
TTTACTGTAGTATTTATGTATGCATCTTGTCCTTCCTCTATGACTCCTTTAGCTCCCGTTACAGCACATGCTACTGCCATTCCAAGATCATTATGCGTGTGAAGTTCTATCGGAAGATCAACTGCTTTAGTCAGATCCTTACATCGAAAATGAATCCTAAAAGGATTCTCATAACCTAGAGTATCACAATAACGAATCCGATCTGCTCCTGCTTTTCTCGCTGCCAAGGCGAACTTAATCAAATAATCCATTCCCGTGCGACTTGCATCTTCAGCATTTACTCCAATGGTCTTAATACCTAATTCTTTAGCCCTTTTTACGGCGTCTACCATCACTTTTATTATATCCTCTTTATCATATTTTCCCTGAAATTTGCCGTTAATCATTTGATTGGACGTGGATATTGATAAATTTAAATGCTTAACTCTTGTCAGTTCCACAGCCTTCTCTACATCCGATTCAATGGCCCTTATCCATCCCTCCAATCGCATGGGATATATTACTTTCATTTCAGCAAGTTCTAAATTAGCATTAATATAATTTGTTTCATGATTTGTCGTAGGAAAGCCCAATTCGCTTTGAAACACGCCCATTTGGTTTAATAAGATATTTATGACTGTTTTCTCCAATTTAGCGAGACCAAGTCTGCTAGTTTGCACGCCATCTCTGTTGGTTACATCAAGTATGTAAATTCGATTATCCATTTTTTATCACAATATATTATTTTTTTAAAGATTACCAAAGAAGAAAGAAAAATACTCAACAAAAATTTCTCTTCTTTACTTTTATTCTCTCCTTTATTATGTTTATATAAAAAGGGTAGAAATTAAATATTTGTCTTATTTCAAGTTCTTCTTTGAAACGTTTTTCATTTTTTTATTATTTAATATACATTATGTTTTATAAAACTTCTTAAAATTAAACAGTTTTCATTCTCGATTCTGTTTTATGAAAGCTTTTCATTATTAGGCTTTTTTTTGCCGATAATTGAATGTTTTTCCAATTATTTCTGATGTTAAATGATTTCAGAGACAATTTACCAGTTAGTAAAATATAAAGATCAAAACTTTATCAGCATAGCAATTCTATTTAATAATTAGGTATAATTTACTTAATCATAAAACATAACTTATAGTGTGTAAGAAAATGAAGAGCTATGAAGAATATTATGAAAGCTTGATAAAAATGAAACCTAACCTTTGGATCGGTGATGAAAAAGTTGGCAGAGATGATCCACGAATCATGGGAGGGGTCAACATCATAAAGGTAACTTATGATAAGGCTCAGGATCCTGATTATGAGGATCTCTGCACGGCAACGTCCCACATAACTGGGAAAAAAATCAATCGCTTCACTCACATTCACCAAAGTAAAGAAGATCTATACGCCAAACAGAGAATGACTCGAGTTTTGTGTCATCAAGTTGGGGGATGCATTCAGCGATGCATGGGTATAGATGCGCTTAATGCCCTTTCGGTCATCACGTATGAATTGGATCAGGCTCTCGGGACGGACCATTACCAACGTTTTTTAAAGTACATGGAATACTTCCAAGAAAATGATCTTGCCGCATCCTGCGCATCCACCGATGCTAAAGGAGACAGATCTAAAAGACCTCATGAGCAAGAAGATCCAGATGTTTATTTAAGAATCGTCGATAGCAATGAAGATGGAATAATAGTAAGAGGAGCAAAGCAATGCATCACCAACACGCCTTATGTTCATGAAATAATTGCTGTTCCCTGTAGGTTTTTAGGCCCTGAAGATAAGGATTATGCAGTAGCTTTTGCCATACCCGGAGACTGGGATGGCGTAAAACTTCTATGCAGACCTGCCTATTTCAGGGAAAGCAAGCATTTCGATACTCCAACATTAAGACTAGGGGATGTTGAGACTTATATAATATTTGATGATGTGTTCATTCCGAAAGAAAGGGTTTTCCTGAATGGATTTGATGATCCGAGACAAACACCATATGGTGGCTTTTTAGCCTTGATGTTTGCTCATTACCATCGTCATTCTTATACGGGGTGTAAATGTGCCATGTCAGAAATGTTGGCAAGTGCAGCAGCCTTAGCAGCAGAATATAATGGTATTGAACACACCACGCACGTCCGTGATAAGTTGTCACACATTATTGGAACAGCAGAATTAGTATTTGCTGCGGGTGAGTCAAGTGCCCTACATTCTGAAAAAGCCCCATCGGGTACCCAAGTACCAGATGAGATTCTAACTAACGCCGGAAGACGCCTCGCAGGTGAGGAAATTTATAATGAATATAAAATTCTTGCAGATCTCGCTGGGGGAATTATTGCAACTTTACCTTATGAAGATACATTTTTTAATGAAGAAGTAGGTGAACTTGCCATGAGATACCTGAAAAGGAACCCAAGGGTGTCTTCCGAAAAAACACTCAAGTGTTTTAAGGGGATAGAATGCATTGCAGTTTCTGATATTGCAACACTTCTTCAGGTTGCTGGTTTACACGGAGGAGGGAGCCCACAAATGGAAACCATAGCAATGATGGGAAGATATGATCTAGAAGAATTGAAAAATATTTCCAAATATCTTTTTGGGATTAGGAGTAGATATCGTAGATTCGAGCGTTCAGAAAGTCCGGTGACCCCCAGGAAAATGCTGGAAAAGTTTAGAAAGGTAATGGAGTCGAAGAAGAAACCTAAATCTTAAATATCATATTATATCTCTCTTTTTTTTATTTATAACAAGCATAAGACAAAAGATTGAACGTCTGATAAAGTATCATGCCCTAAATCTTTTTGCTTATTAAGAAAATCATTTATTGGCATGCCTCTTTCAAAGGTTTCGCTGAATTTATCATGGAATATTTGATATATGTTTTCGTTTCGAGAGATGTAAGATCCCATTAATTTGTTGGAAGGATCAAAACTAGGTTGAATTAGTTCATTATCGGTCAAAATAAAATTACTAAAAAAATCTTGGGTAATATGAACTTCTACGTTTTTAAAGTCTAATCCTAACTCTTTAACATAATCATGGAGGATAATAAATTCCCTGCTATTGATAAGTTCTTTAACTAATTCATCATGGAATAGTGCTTGAATATTGATATTGATCAAATTGTCTCTAATATTATTAATTCCATTCATGAAAACCCTTTCGATTTCTTCGGGTAATTTTTTTAGAGATTTCTCTTGAATGTACGCGATTAGAGGATTTTCATATCTTATGCCAATTGCGATTTTACATTCAGTTTTTGCCAAAAATGGATGATAAAGTTCTTCTAAATTCCCGAGACTAAAGTTGACAAATTCTACCGGTTCTTCAGGTACTTCTTCCTCAATTTTATATAAATTAATAAAATTATCAAGCGAATCTTCTAATTGCTGCTTTTTCTCTTGTAATTCGAACTGCAACTCTTCAATTCTTTCATTAACCAGTCTCTGCCAAATGGGCAAGAGAGGAGTTGCTAAATTTATTTTCATTGGCCTATCATAGATTTGAATTAAGCCCAGGTCATTTAAAACCGAAATAATTTTATATCCTCGCTTGTGCTTGAGTCCATTTTCATCACATACTTTTTTGAGATCATCGATTTTTTTATTATTTAATAGATAGTGGTATATTCTTTCAATCCCTTTTTCCACTATCCCTAGTGCGCCAAAAAGATTTGATATCTGGATATAATCGTCCTCGTTTATCTTAAAATCACCTAAAACTTATCTCTCTTCCATTTTTTCTAGAGTTATCTCTGTAAGAGTATCAAATGCCTCGTCGACATTCTCTCCTGATTTTGATGATAATTCGACAAAACCAACCATCTTATTTTTTTCTGCGATTTGTATTCCATGTTCTCTGGGAACCTTTCTTTCATCATCAGCAAGATCAAGTTTAGCCCCTACTAATACTATCGGGATTGGACCGCCCTTCTGTCTGACAATTGAAGTCCATTCAGTAATATTCTCTAATGTGGATGGCCTCGTTATGTCATATAATAGGAATGCTGCATTTGCTCCAAGACAATAGGTTGGAAGCAAAAATCTGAAGCGCTCTTCGCCACCGATATCCCATATCTGCAATTTTACTTTTTTTCCTTTTAAATCAATCGTTTTAACGTGAAAATCTACTCCTATTGTGAGTCTTTCACTTGGATTGAAGATATTATAGCAATACCTCTTAGTAAAGGATGTCTTTCCCACGCTGGCATCTCCAAGTAATAAAATCTTAAAGGTAAAATCGTAATTCGGCATTTATCTAATCAATTGGTTTCTATCATTAAAGTAATCAATATGATATAATAGATTTTTTTTATTATAATTTTAATTAATTACATGTTTTTAAATACATGATAAAATTTTTCTTGTAACTTTTCTGAACACTCGTATTTCGAAATCTCAATTGAAAAGGGCTTGCTATACTTGATTTTTCTTAAATAGCTATAAAAACTTGAGAAATTAAAATCACCTTCTCCGGGCAGCAATCTTTCTAAGTTCGAATTAAAACCCCGTACATAATCCGTCAACCTTATTAAAAACAAGTATTCTTTTATTTCATCCAATTGGTTGAAATTTGTATTATTTTTAGCTAGGTTAAACGTGTCAATCAGATAACCCAAATTTTCTTGCGATTCAAGAGGTTTCAACACTTTTTTCGCATCATTTAAGTTAGAAATTGAACTGGTTTTTTCAGAGCAGTATTCGAATCCTATATTAATGTCTTCTTTGTAAGCCATTTTAGATATGTCTTCAAGCCTTTGTGTTGTTCTTCTATTTATTTTCCATTGTGGTATCAAATCTAAATCTGTAAAGTTCTCTAAACTTGAAGGTCTTATTATCATTAAATTACTTTCAAATTCATGGCTGTAATTGATGATGAGTTCTAGTTTTTTTAAAACTTCCAATTTGTAGGTATTGTCAGAACTCAATGAAAAATCATCCAAAAGAAATATACTATATACCTTGAGATTGTAAGCATTTAGTACATCAAAAAGATCTTTGATTTTAATTTCATCTGAAATAGCTTGCTGAATATGTTCCACATTTAATTCCACTCCATTAAACTTGCACTTATGAGAAAACTTTATGAAAGAGGTGGAATTAAGTTTCTCGCAAGTATTTTGATTTAGAGCAATTGGTTTGAATTTCATCTTTAAATTTCATGAATTAGTATTGTTTTTTTTTAAAATCTTAATGAAAATAGTCTAAAATAAAAATATAAATTTTTTGTGCGAATGATGGGAACGTACTAATTTTTTTCCAAAAATTAAAAATTTAATAGTATCTAAGTTTAATAATATATTCAAGAAGCAAGCGCAATATTTGATTACACGAGAACATTTGAATGAAAAACACCGAAAATATTTGTTGTTTATTTTATTCAGATAAAAGCAATCTCATATATGATAAATTTTCTGAGGAATTATCAAAAGAGAATGAGAAAAAACTTCAAATGCTTTCATATAAGTTTCTTGGGCCTTTATTTCTCACTGCTGCGAGTGGTAATGGGAAGAGATGGATTATAGAATCTATAGAATCTTCGCTTTCTCTCTTCCAAGGAAGGACATTAGATGTTGATATTATCCAATCATTTTTCAACCTTAATTCTTCAATTGAAAGTGAAGAAGGTGAAATCACGCATCTTTCAGCTTTAATTGGCAGTACACACACGGAAGACATCAATTTAATTTACAGAAAAATGTCACAAATCATCCACGCAAGCATTTTACAGGGAAGATTGGT
>SDNN01000182.1 GCA_004524425.1 Promethearchaeota archaeon | reverse complement strand
CTGCTGCTGTTCCTAAATTATTTAGGGGATTTTCATTTTCTTTGATAGATGATAAATGATTTACATTATTAAAATGATTAACTTGTAAAAGAAACGGAATGTTTAGTAATAAGATTAACATTAATGATACTGATTTTATTCCGTGTTTCATGTGAAATGCCACCTTTCTTATACCTAAAACAAATAAAAATAGATTTGATATTTAACTTTTTGTAAAAAAATGTCAGTAAAATATTTAAGATTCGAAAAAATAACAATCTATCAAGCATCTTATCCACAAAGAATTCGAATTCAAGTAGTTTTTTAATTAACCTAGTCAATCATCAAATAAATTAAATGAAATAATTTACTCTTAAAATTATGAGTTATGCCAATTTGGATGGTGTGAAAATTTGTTATGAAATTCATGGCGATGGTGAGCCATTACTTATGGTTCATGGCTTTGGTTCTAAAAAGGAGGGCCATATAGCCCAAACAAGGCCGCTTTCAAGCCATTTTAAAGTAATAATATTTGATAATAGAGGTGCTGGAAAATCAGATCGCCCTCCAGGACCTTACTCAATGAATGATTATGCTCAGGACATGGCTAATTTAATGGATTATTTGAACTTAAAAAGTGCTTATATCTTGGGCACGTCATTAGGAGGGATGATCGTGCAGCATTTTGCCATCAATTTTCCTGAACGTGTCAAAAAACTAGTAGTAATAAATACTACACCCTATTTGCCTTTAGACAAATCAGGATTGAAACTTTATAAAAAAAATCAAATTGAAGCGTATTATTCTAAACTAAAGGACCCAGAGAAGGTTTTTTTCGACGGGCTTCGCACTAATTATTCTCGAAACTTTGCTAAAATTTTGAGAGAAAATCCAGAAGAAAAGATTCATGGATTATTTTCCGCAAGAGATTTAATAGAAAACACGATAGTGGATTGCTCTACACCAAAGGATATTAATAATCAAATTGAAGCTATAAGGTCGCATAATACTCTTGAAGATCTTCATAAAATAAAAGTTCCAACATTAATTTTGTGTGCTTCTCACGATCGATTGCTTCCGAAATCCATGAGCATGAAAATGCATGAAAAAATACCTAATAGTAAAATAATTGAAATAGTTGGCACTCGTCATAACTCTGAGAAAGAAAAAGCACCTATTGTGAATCGACATATCATAGATTTTTTAAATAACTAAATCAACACTTAATCCTTTAATTTAATCCCTTTTTTTGAAATAACCTGATCATATAAAAAAGTAATGAAAAAAGATTATTCAAATAATTTTTATTTTAAGTCATAATGGGGTTTTTTCTTAGTGAAAAATGCATTAGCAGCTTCATTTACATCTTTAGAGCAAAACGTTAATACAATAGAGCTATTTTCAAATTGTAGAATGTTATTGAGGCTCGGAGAATCCAAGGATAAATTAATCGCTTCTTTCGTCATTCTTAGCCCTAAGGGGCTTTTCGCTACCATTTCCAGAGCAATTTTCAGAGCCTCATCTAATAAATTGTCTTTTTCTACTATTTTTAAAAGAAAACCACAATCTTCCGCTTCTTTCGCATTTACAGCTCTTCCAGAATAAAGCATCTCAGTTGCTCTTGATAATCCTATGAGTCTGGGGAGAAAATAACTGCCACCCATATCGGCGCCACTAAGCCCAATATTTGCGGAAGCATTGAGAAATTGAGCATCCTCACTTGCAATGCGAATATCCGCAGCCATTGCAAAGGCAAATCCACCCCCCGCAGCAGATCCTTGAATTGCCGCGATAATAGGTTGAGAAATTTTACGCATTTTCTGAATTATTTTGGTGATATACCATTGATGATACATTTTCCTTTTTAGTGGTTCTGGCATGTCTAAAAAGTAAAATTTTTCATACCCCTCAGGCTTTTTCTTAGTATTCAGGATCAATCCTTCTTGGAGGTCCGTACCAGCTGAGAAAGCTCTTCCCTCTGCATTTAAAATTAACACTCTACATTCTAGGTTGACCATGAGCTCGTCCATGACTTGGTGCAGATCTTCTTCCATTTGAAATGAAATCGCATTAAGCTTTTCAGGTCTATTTAATGTTAATATTCCAATACCGTCATCCCTTAGTTTAAACTTGATTGTTTTAAACTCCAATTTTCATCACGCTATATTTATTCTTATTATAATTTGGGATATTTTGGCTTCCTTTTTTCAAAAAAGGCATTTACTCCTTCCATCAAATCCGCTGAGGTCGAACAGAGCATTTGCGCTCGATTTTCTAGTTGCATGATGGTTTCTAAGCTCGGAGAATCCATGGTTAAATTAATAGCTTCCTTGGTCATTCGAAGTCCAAGTGGACTTTTTGTCAAGAGTTCCTCAGCCTTTTCCATTGCCGCAGCTTCTAGCTGTTTTATGTCTCCTTGTACTACCTCATGTACGAGACCGATTTTTAATGCCTCTTCTGCCTCCACGAAACGGCCTGTATACAAGATCTCGGCCGCTCTTGACATTCCAATTAACCTAGGAAGATGATAACTACTGGATAAATCCGATCCGGAAAATCCAATATTTATGAAAGAATTCGCAAATTTTGCATCTTTCCCCATGATTCTGATATCTGCTGCTAGAGCAAAAGTGAATCCTGCTCCCGTGGCAGGTCCGTGAATGATGGCAATGATTGGCTGACTAATCTTTCTCATCTTCGGTATTAGATGCGAAGTCCTCCACTGACCGTACATCTTGGCCTTGATTAAATCTTTATCCGGAGCTCTAATGTAAAAGAACTTCTCTTTTAATTCTTCAGGCTTCCTTTTAGTTTGCAAAACGGTTGATTCTCGTAAATCTAATCCCGCACAAAAAGCCCTTCCTTCAGCTTTCAGTATAAGCACACGACAATCAAGATTAACCATTAAATCATCAAGAACTACGTGAAGATCTTCAATCATCTGAAAATTCATGGCATTTAACTTATCGGGGCGATTAAGCGTGAGGATCCCTATTCCATTTTCTTGCAGTTCAAACTTTATTGTTTCAAAATCCATTTTTTTACACGTTCCTTTTTTTAATTTTTAGAAACTCATTATATAGTTTTAACTTAACCTTTCAAATATTTTATATTTTAAATTTTTACATTAGATGTTAAAGTAATGGATATTTAGGCTTGCGCTTCTCGAAAAATGAAGTTACGCCTTCAATTACATCGCTAGAGCTTCCTGATAAAGATTGAGCTCGATTTTCTAATTGGATTATGGTTTCTAAACTTGGTGAATCCATGGACAGATTTATTGCTTCCTTGGTCATTCGAAGCCCGAGTGGACTTTTCGCGAGCAATTCTTTAGATATTTTATTTCCAGCCGTAAGTAATTCATTTTGATCTCCTTTTATTAATTCATGGATAAGCCCGATTTTTAATGCTTCTTGTGCTCCCACGAAGCGCCCTGTATATAAAATTTCAGCGGCACGAGACATGCCGATAAGCCTTGGTAAAAAATAACTCGTACCCACATCAGAACCAGAAAGTCCAAGCTTGATGAAGGCATTGTTGAATTTTGCATTGTTATTTGCTATACGAATATCCGAAGCCAATGCAATGGCAAAGCCTCCGCCAGTAGCTGGTCCATGAATCAAAGCAATAATGGGTTGTGAAATCTTTCGCATTTTGACTATTACTTGGCTAAGACGCCATTGAAAGTACATTCTGTTTTTTAATGTCTCAGGAATAGCTAAATAAAAAAATCTCTTGTAATCATCTGGTTTTTTTCTCATGTTTAAAAGATTGACTTCTTTTAGATCCAAACCTGCACAGAATGCTCGTCCATTACCCCGTAAAATCAAAACGCGGCATTCTAGATTAATCATTAAATGGTCAAAGATTTCGTGCAAATCCTCAAACATTTGAAATGACATGGCATTTAGGTTGTTTGGACGGTTAAGAGTTAAAATTCCAATTCCGCTTTCCTTTAACTCAAATTCTAAGGTTTCAAATTCCATTCTATAACATCTTGGAAAATATTTAGCGATAATAGTTAAAAAATAACAGAATTAAAATTCTTTTAGCTTTTATTTTGTTCTAAAATCATTCGATCCGTATCATCCAATCATTCCTTTCTCTGGAGCATGTAAGCATGTTTTTTGCTAAAAATTATAACTCTTATTTCATCCAAATTCAACACATGGAATTTACAATTTTGTAAGAATCCAACGGCTTTTTGTCAATTTAGGTTAGTTATTTAAGGAATTTCATCAAAAGTTATTTTAATTATAAAAATTTATAATAAAAAATTTATAATAAAAAATTAAAGTAATAGATTAGGTGAAAAATTTGGGAAATGAATTAGAAAGTGAACACGCTACATCTAACATGGCCTCTTATGGTTTTGCCAGCATGAGCAGGGAGTTCGTCCAGATTGCTTTCGGAACTTACGTGTTCTTTTATTATGAAGCGGAAATTGGATTGAACGTGTGGCTTATCGGAATCGGATTAATCATTTTTGCCATTTACAATGCAATAAATGATCCTCTCATTGGCTATTTAACAAATCGCCCATTTAAATTTACCAAGAAATGGGGTAGGAGGTTTCCGTTAATCATGTTAGGAGGGCTACCGATGGGATTCAGCTATTTTCTAGTTTTTGCACCTCCAACCACAGATCCCAATACAGGTGCGCTTGTCTTATTTGGTTGGTTAATATTTACAACCTGCTTGTACGATACATTACATTCACTATTCTACGTCAACTTCTCATCGTTGTTTCCCGATAAATTTAGATCTCAAAGCGAGAGAAGAAAAGCAGCTGGGATACAGATTACTTTGGGAGTATTAGGTCTGGGTCTTGGCTCGATATTGCCTCCACTTTTCATAAATTTTGGTGACTTTCAATCATATATCCTTCAAGGAATTGTGGCAATGTTATTTGGCCTTATCACAATGATAATAGCGATTCCTGGATGTCGTGAAGACAAAAAATCAATTGAAAAATACCTCGAAAGCTTGGAAAAGAAACCTGAACGAGGTACATTCGTAGGCGAGACCAAAAATGCTCTTAAAATCACCTCATTCTTAGCATTTTTAGTATTATACGTAATGTATCAAGCCGCAACAACTTCAATGATAGCATCAATACCTTATGTTATCAGATTCATATTAGATCTGCCCGCAAGCGCCACGACCTTGATCATGGCAGCAATGCTGATAGGCACGATAGCTTCTGTACCTTTATGGATTAAATTGGCACATAGATATAATGATAATCGAAAAGTAATGTTGATTGCCATAACCTTGATGGCAATATTTACCTCGCCATTGATCTTCTTGGAGTCTTATATTTTAATAATTATAACGATGTTATTATGGGGAGCAACTCTTGGAGGTTGGTGGAGCATGCTCTTCCCAGTCATGTCTGATATAGTTGACGAATCGGTAGTTAGGTATCAAAAACGAGAAGAAGGTACATATAATGGCATTCTTCAATTCTTTGGACGACTTGGAAACATAATTCAAGTACTTAGTTTTGCCATCGTTCATACTCTCACGGGATTTGTAGAAGGACAAGAGACACAATCTTCTAGCGCTCTAGTGGGAATTCACATGCATCTTGGATTAGTTCCCATGATTTGTCTTTTTATAGCTGCACTTGTCTTCTGGAAATGGTATAAGTTAATACCAGAGAGAGTCACTCAAAACCAACAAAAGATTAAGGAAATGGATTTATAGTTCAAATATATTTTTATTTTTATTTTATTTATTCAATTAAATT
>SDNN01000181.1 GCA_004524425.1 Promethearchaeota archaeon | reverse complement strand
CTATTCATGGCTCCACCATCAACTTTAACTTCTGTAACTTTCCCTCCACCCATGGCTTCCAACATCTGTAAATACATTTGTGCACTTAAAGCTGCAGATTCCATTATTGCCCTTATCATGTGGGCTCTTGTATGATTCCAGCCTATCCCATGAATTGTACCTTTACGATAGATGTAAAGAGGTATGAAAAGTAAACCTCCACTTCCTGCTTCTACGTCTCGTGCTTCCTCGGAAAGGACGTCATAGACATCGATATCTTTATCTTGGCATTCTTTCATTTGTAATTGAGAAAAATTTTCTTTAAACCATTTTAATGCCGTACCAGTTCCAGGCATTGATCCCTCGATATACCATTTTCCTTTTGCCATGGATGGTAGAGAAAAAATGGGTATATCCCCTGCTGGTTGCACTGGGCTGTCAACAGCATAATCAACGAATGTGCCTGTTCCTAATGTTATTTTTGCTTGACCTTTTTCGATTATTCCTAAGCCTAATGCTGCACATTGCTGGTCCCCCCCACCTAATATTATCGGAATGTTGGGTTTTAATCCTAAAGCATCTGCGGACTCGGGAAGTAACTCTCCTATTATTTCCCCTGGGGTTCGTAATTCTGGCCACAAATCAATGGGTAAATCATAAAAATCTGCGATACTTTTATCCCACTCTAAAGTATCTAAGTTCATTATTCCAAATATTCCATTAGTAGGATCTGTACAGTACTCACCACATAGCTTCCAGTTTATAAAGGTAACGGGATAAACAATCTTGTGTGCTTTTGCAAATAGATCGGGAATATTATCTTTAAACCACAATATCTTCGGAATGGTTCTTCTCAAGACATCCTCCTTCCGTCCCCTTTTGGGGTCCATTTCGGTTCTTTCATCCATCCAAGTTAAAGCAGGATACAAGATATTTCCGTCCTTATCCACAATCGTCGCAGTTTCCCGGGCAAAAGAAGCACAAATACTTTGAATATCATTAATATTGATTTTTTTAGCCACTTCATTACAGGTATTTTTAACTGCATTCCACCAAATTTCTGGATCCTGCTCTGATATTCCCACAGGTTGCTTGACCAGAGGATACTCCTCGTAAGCTTTTGCCAATTCCTTCCCATTAATGTCAAAAATTATCGTTCTTGCTCCTGTAGTTCCCACATCAAATACACAGGTAAGATCGCTCATATCATCACTTTTCAAATATTTTTGAGAATAAATAAATAATAATTAAGCTGACTTAATTTAATTTACTTCTACTTATTAATCAGATATACCTTTTATTTTAAGCTTTTCTTCAAAACTAAATACTCTTTTAAAATATTCTATTATATAGAAACCTATTAAATATTGAAGAAAGAAAAAAAATAAATTCCTTGTTGTTAACAGTTTTAAGCAGATTTATAATAATTTTACCAGCAATTCGGAGATGTCGATTATTTTTATTTTAACTTTATCTTCATCCTCTATACCATATGCTAATCCTAATTCACATTCAGGACATGCTGAAACGATGACATTCGAACCCGTTTCCTTTAATTCATTGATTCTATTTTTGGCTTCCGTTATTGCTATTTCTCTATCTGCCCAGTGTACCGTTCCACTCCATCCACAGCAATGCGTGTATTCTTTATTATATATGGGTTCAGCAATTTCAATCCCAGGGATTTTACTTAAAAGATATCTTATAGACTCGGTATCATTTAAATTTCTCGCTAATAAGCAAGGATCATGAATGGTTACTTTTTTATAGTTTAATCGTGCTTCCTCATTAAATTGTAATTTTCCATTTTCCACGAGTTCTTTGATGTATTCAATGACATGAATGAATCTGGTTTTTATCTCGATTCCTGCTTTCTTATATCGAGCTTTTAAGGTTTCAATGCAGCCAGGACAATCCGACACGACCACCTTTGCTCCTGTTTTTTCTATTAGATCTTTATTTTTAGAGGCAAATTTCTTGGCAGTTTCCATATCCCTGATATTAAATGCAGGCCCTCCACAGCATCCTTTCTGCTCTAAATTTGTTGAGAATTTTATTCCTGCTTTTTTCAAGATTGCAATGTTTGCATTAATCACGTCTGGAAACTTCATTGATTCGCATCCTATATAATAGAAGACCTCATCATTCCCATCCGTTTCGATATTTTCAATACCTTTCTCTTTATACGTCTCAAATATGTTATAACCTTCTATGGTATTCGAATTATTCAACTTTTTAATAGGTTCTTTACAATAATCTGGCATCAATCCTTTATCGTTAAGATCATCTCGAACTGTTTCCAGTAAGGATACCACTGAAAATTCAAAGGGGCACCACACCTTACAATTTTCCTCATTAGAGCATTTATACATCAAGTCGATGAAAGCTTGATTTTCTTCCTTTGCAGGATCAATCATTCCCATTGTAAGATAATAACCAATTCTCGCCTTGTAAGCAGGACTCATTGTCTCTGTACCTGCTGCTTGAAGAGTTCCGCAATCAAATCGACACATGTTGGGACAAAGCATGCATTTTATTAAATTATCCACATCAGCCTTGTACTCTCCTTCAGAAGGGTAAAAATTTTTCCTTTTCAGCCGAAAATTTTTCATTAATAACCTTTTAGTCTCTCTGTCGGCTTTTTCGATGATAGGTATCATCCATTCATATTTTTTTAAGGTCTCTTCTATACCCATTTAATTTTCACCTCCTTGTTTCCAAGTTTTAACGTATATCTTACCCGGATTTAGGATATTATTGGGATCCAATAATTTCTTGATTTCCTTGATTGTTTTAAAAGCATTACCCCATTCCCGTTCCATCCATTGTGAGCGATTAATGCCCACACCATGATGATGTCCAAAAGATCCTCCTGAATCCTCAACCGCCTTCACAATAGTATTCCATGCTTTTTTATAAAATTCAAAATCAGTGGAATTTTTTTCAGGAACGCCACCAAATGTGAAATAAATGCCAACTCCATTTGGATAAAAGTGAGAAACATGAGCAGTAGTTAATAGCATTCCTTTTATTTGCGAAGCTGCATCAATCACGGAATGGTAAATCTTGGCAGCATCTTCCCACATTGAAGCAACTTCTATTGTATCTGCCACGATTTTATATGGTGGCATTGAAGAGGTTTCCGTGACCCTGAATCGTGTTTCGAACCAGTGTTCAACTGGTTCCTCTCCGCATGCTATACCCTTGTTTTTTTCACAAGTTTCTTTGGTAATTTGTGCTTCAAGAGCAACCAATCTTTCAATACCTTCACAGACAAAAACTACCATTACTTTATCAGTAGCTTTTTCTATATGACCAAAATGCCTATAAGTCTCATCGGCATCATAGATACGAATTACAGCAGGATAGATCTGCTGTCTTAATATTTGTCTTGTTGCTTCCAAGGAGTCTTCAAACGTGGGAAATGCATAAGATATGAGCGCTCTTTTCTCGGGATAAGGCCAAATTTTTAGAGTTGCTTTGGTTACTATTCCTAAGGTGCCCTCTCCTCCTAAAAATAATTTTTCGAATTGAGGACCTGTTGATGCTCGAGCCATGGTCTTGAAATTTATAATGTCTCCTTGCGGTAAAATAACTTCCATGCCTAGTAAGATATCTTCTATTTTTCCATATTTAGTTGAGAATTGACCAGCTGCTCTATGGGCGATCCATCCCCCAACAGACGAGGTATATAAAGACTGGGGGATATGGCCAGTTGTATATCCTTTTGCATTCAGATGTCTCTCTAAATTCATGCCATTCATTCCCGCTTCCATAGTAACGGTCAAATCTTTATCATTAATTTCAAGAATTTTGTTGAACTTTTTCATGTCCAGTATTATGCCTCCACGATTAGGAATCGCGCCACCTACCACTCCCGAACCTTCTGCAAAAGGTATCACGGGAATCTTTTCCTCATTAGCAAGTTTTAAAATTTGAGTTATTTGTTCAATACTATCTGGCCAAGTAATGAAATCAGGTAATCCGGCGATTTTTCCCTCAAGAATCCAATTTAAAGTGATTAAAGTGGTATCGTTCGTGTAAGCCATTATATCGACACCTTCATTAGAAACGTTTTGCTCTCCAAGGATCTCGATGAGTCTCTGTTTTATCGCTTTTTTGTCTTTTATGGCTACTCGGTCTTCCTTATAGATTAATCCAAAATTTTCAATATTCATGTGCGTCATCAAATTTCTTTTTATTATCATATTAAATTTTTGAGATTAAATTAAAATTTTGGTGATAATTACATTAGTGATTAAAAAGTTGAAATTCACATGTTTTGAAATTGTATAGACTTAACTTTTTTAGAATTAGTAAATAGTTTCTCCGGTGATGCGATTTACTTTTAAGTGCCTAAATTTCGCTGTTGTTGCCATGGAAATGTTGTCAATAGCCGAGATTTTATCTACAATTTCTTGAGGAAAAAGAAATTTTGCTAAATGGATGATCATTTGTTTGGTTTCTATGCAGTTAAGTAATTTTAAACTCTCGCATGAATAGAAAATTTCACTCAATAAATCATAATTCGTATCTTGTGAAAAATTGAGAATTTCTAGGTTTCGGTAAATTCTTGAAACGATGTGTTCTAAAAGGTTGTGGTCTTTTAATTTCTCGAGAGACCCTCTCATGAAATTACAAAATAGGACATAATAAATTGCTTCGGTTGATATAAAGCCATCTCTATATTGCTTGATCCCTTCTTGCGTCACTCGTAATTCAATCTCTTGTGTCAAGGCATTAATTTTCTGAGTGTCTAATTTCTGATATACCCCTACTACATTATACATTTTCAAGATTACAACTAATTGAGAAGTTTCCAGATTTTTGAGATATTGTGGTTCGAAAAATTCTTGATCAGCTTTCATGATTCTATTAATTTTGGTATCATCCAGCCACAAATTTGCAAGCTTAGTTGACTTAAAATAACAATAAACTCTATCTGTTGCTTCTATGAAGGGTGCTTCAAACTCGTCAACATTTTCTTCATAAAGATTTAGTAAAAAATCCCAGACTTTTTTATTATCGACATGGACATCTAAGTGCTCTGCCAAATAAAGTCCACAAAAATAAAGATCTGGATTTTTTAAGGTTACTAATGGTATGGTATCCAACCACTCATCAATATTATTTTTAAGATAATCCTTGATATGTGAAAAATCAAATATTCTTTGAACGTGAAAAAAATCGATAATTCTGAAAATTAAATATAACAATTGTAATTTATCCTTAGGATCTTCCAAGTCTTCCAAGCTTTCTATCTTTTCCTTATTTTCACTAAGTTTTTTTATTACTTTTTCTCTTAATTGAACGTATTTTCGTAAATTTTCTGCTTTCTCTGGAGATTTCTCAAACAGGGTCTTTAAATTTCTAATTTCAAATATGAATTCGATTGGAATGATTCCTTTGGATTTTGAATTCATTAAGACGTCAACAATCTTGTTATCTACGAGATAATCCACAATCTTTTCTAAAAAAATCTCATATATGATTGGAGCGATCTTTATATTATAATATTTTAGCACGTTTTCTATAGAATGCTTTTCGTTTTTTCTAATATCTAAATAAGGATCTAAAAATTTATTGTCTATTTCAATTTCTTCAAACCCCAATTCTAAGAGTTCCTTTTTAAGATGTGAAAAAATATTTTGAGAAATTTCCATTAATTCCGATTTATCTAATGGCTTTTCTGCCAAATATTGATTAATTATCTTTCGAAAATAATTATCTATACTGTTATAAAAAAGATCAATCTCATTAGAATAAATATCCAAGATGTTAAAGATACCTTGAAAGATCATCG
>SDNN01000180.1 GCA_004524425.1 Promethearchaeota archaeon | reverse complement strand
TCATTTCAGAAGTGGATTATTTTAGAACATTTAAGAATTTACAAAAAGATATTTACACCATCGAGAAGAAGCTCAAGAGCTTAAGCGATAAAATGGAAAATGACCAATTTTTACGCAAAAATTTCACCCAAAAGAAGTATTTTTCTTAAACTATTTCCCTGTTCAATGCAATTTTAATAATTTTTTTATATCATCCCGCACATTTAGTATCACATGGAACCCGAAGGATTATCTACCACGGTGGTGGGCAGTTTCCCCTTGGAAAACACCCGCGAGAACATGATTCGTGCGTTCGATGACTTGATCAACATGGGCATAGACTACGTGTGCTATCCTCAGCTAGTCAAAATGAATCCTCAATTCCTCGCGCCGTTAAGTCAAGTCATTGATGAATTGGAAATGTCCGAAGATGGGAAGTTCCACCTGACCGGTGAGTTTAAAATTCCAGATGAGCCCGTGGCATTAGAATATGGACAATTCATGGTTGATTTTTTAAATGAACGCCCTTATCTTAGGGACTTGATAAAGGGCACTAAAGCATGCCTAACTGGCCCATTTACGTTAGCAAGTGAAGTGCTTCTCAGCGATAACCTGGCAAAAGGCATTGAATTGAAGGTGTTTACCGAACATAGAGGAATCATGATTGATTGGATCGTGGATAAGTTTGCCGAGATCATGAAAAAGATCGGGAAAGCATATAACGATATGGGCATGAATATCATTTCCATGGATGAGCCCATATTGAGCTTATTGGTGGGACGAAAAATCTTTTTCCATTCAGAAGAGTTTATCATTGAAACGTTAAATAAGGCTCTCTCGGAGATAAAGGAATTACCATCAATTCACGTGTGCGGTCGAATCAGCCCTAATCTGAGAGACCTCTTGCTGCAAACTGACGTGAAAATCATGGATCACGAATTCCGTACCAGCGAGTCGAATTTTAGAGTATTCGAAAAACAACATTTTGAACAACATGAAAAGTATCTAGCCATGGGCACGATTCAAACAAGCTTCTCTCCCATCAAAAATGCGGAAGTGAAGGATTACGTGGAAAGCATTGAATTCTTAAAAAAATATATACAACAAGGAATTAATCAGTATGGAAAAGAAAACTTATTCATAAAGCCAGATTGTGGATTTCAAAGCTTGCTAGGGAGTTTCGAGCAGGATTTCGCCTATGAAATCGTCATGAGAAAATTAAATAACATGGTCATGGCAGTAAAATTATTAAAATGAAAGCTATCCTGCTAAGAATATGATTTAATAAGAAATAAGGATCATGAAAAAAATTATTCGCTTAATTCCTTTCTTAATTTTTCAATTTCTTCTTTTAATTTAGCTTTGGATTGAACAACTTGCTCTTCATCCTCAAGCTCTACATCTGAAATGTATTCCGGCAACTCTCCAGAGGGAACGGAGGGCATGGACCCACTTGCGTCCAAGAGCATCTCAGTTTCTAATTGATCAAGCATGTCTGAAACATCAATCCCAAGGTCGATTTCAGGATCACCTGCTAGTATTTCCCCTGCTTCCTCTATTTCAGAAACATACATTTCAGAATCTTCAGCTATTTCAGCAACTAGCTCCGGAGAGGCTTTCGTGGCAATCTCTTTTAATTGATCTCGCATCTGTGCCATAAATTCACCTGATTGTGCAATTGCTGACCCCTCCTGCAGTGCTTCTATTTGTCTATCAAATTTAGCTCGAATATTATTCGTTCTGTCTACTTTCATCTGGTATTGCTTATATTGCACTAAATAGGTCTTTGCTCGTTCTCTTTCTCCTCTTTGCAAGGCGATTTTGGCATTTTTTCTACTTATTTCTGCACGCTTTTGATAATTTTTGGAGCGTAATCCTAATTGGCGCGTATATCTCTTGACGGTAGTGACCAATTTATCCTTCTCTTTTGCCTTTCTAGGAAATAATCGCTTACCTAATTTTCCCAATCTTAATACTCCTCTTGTTTTTTGAATTATTAATGCGGTTGGTTATAAGATTTATAATTACTAATTTTCCTTTTATAATATTAATGAATTTATTAGTTTTTAAAAATTTGTTTCGATACAACTCAATCTAACTAAAGAAGCAAAATAAATTTTGATACAAAAATCTTTTATAGACCAATGATTATTCATGAAATAAAAGTTTCTTTTGAAAATTAAGTAGATCTTGCCGTTCATGATAATCATTGTTTTGATTTTCTTTCTGATTTCAATTTGAGACATTTATTTATCTTACTAATTCAAAGATCTACTCGAAGGAGTTGTGAGCTCCCAGTACAGACCAATTCGCCCTGATCATCATGAATTTTTGCCTCTGAGAAGGAGATATTTTTCCCACTTCTCAAGCATTCCGCTTTGGCAATTAAAGTGCCTTTTGAGACTGGTTTAAGATAGGCTACCTGCAAATCTATAGTGGTTATGTATCCTTTTGGATAAATCAAAGATAGAGCAGCACAAGCACAAGCTGAATCGATCATTGACGCCAAGACTCCGCCATGGACTGTTCCATTTTGAGTCAATTCTTTTCTAACATCAAGTTCAAAAAGGGCCTTACCATCTTTAATTTCAATGAGTCTAAATCCTAGGGTTGAATAATAGGGGATTCTTTTCATGAGTAGGGCTTTTATATCATCCATGATAATCGTTTTTTAATAAAAGTATTATACTTTACTTTCATATATTTAATATAATTTTTCAAATTTTACATGGAAAGATACCCATAGGTTTTTATATCATGAAGAAAATAATTTTAGATTTTGAAGAGATGACCGAAGATTTCAAGGAATTGGTTCAGGAAGCATTTAATAAAGATATCCTGAATTTTTTAGTTTCTGAAAGGACCTTTCCAGAATTTGAAGCAATAGAACGCGTGAATGTTTATTCCAAAATTTTAAAACTTAATCCTCAATATCGGGTTTATACGGACAAACAAAAATTAATGAAAGAAATATCTGAGGGAAATAATATACAAAATCTTGGATTTCATGCTGAGATAAAAACAAAAGAGGATGAGCTCCAGATAGTAGAACTCTCAAGGACCGGATACGTGGATTTCATTATCGTTTCAGCGAAGGATTGGAAGATCATTCCTTTTGAGAATTTAATTGCCGAGATGCATTCCCATGAGACTGATTTGATCGCAGAAGTAGAAGACATAAATGAGGCAAGATTGATGTTGAAAACCCTTGAAGTTGGAGTAGATGGTATAGTAATGAAGCCACAAAATGCTAACGATATTATCAAGTTAAAAAATCTCATGGTAGATACTTTCCAAATTGAGTTGGCTAAAGCAAGAGTAATGAAAATTGAAAGTGTACCAGAGGCAGAAAGGGTATGTGTCGATACAACCTCACTCTTGAATGTTGGAGAGGGAATGCTGGTGGGATCAACAGCATCAGGATTTTGTTTAATTCATTCTGAGACCTTTGAAACCCAATTTGTCTCTTCAAGACCATTCAGAGTGAATGCTGGAGATGTATCAGCATACATTTTGGTACCAGATGAGACTTCAGAAACACTTTACCGAACAAGTTATTTAAGTGAATTAAAAGGAGGTAAAAAAGTATTAGCTGTAAATTATAAAGGAGATGCTCGAACTGTTTCCGTGGGACGTGTTAAAATTGAGACGCGGCCCATGTTGCGCTTTGAATTAGAGATAGAAAAGGAAAGTAAAATCATTCCCATCAGCTGTATATGTCAAAATGCAGAAACAATAAGACTTGTGGATCCTAATGGTAAAGCCAAATCTGTGGTAGATATTAAAATAGGAGATGAGGTGTTGGTACATGTTGGACCCGCAGCGACCCATTTTGGTACTGCAATAAATGAAAAAATAATTGAAAAATAAAAACATGGTTTTTGAATTTTTAAATCTTTATAGATCTTAAAGCGAATTAAACGTGAATTAATTAGAAATAAAATTATCTCATGACAATATATTGGGCACCTTTACTTCATCTATATCAACCCCCGACTCAAGATATTGAAATACTTAAAATTATTAATAAGGAATGCTACATCCCGTTATTTGAAATCATTGATAGATTTCCTGTAAGAATTTCCTTCAATATTAGTGGTTGTTTGATAGAACTCTTTCATGAATTTGACTTGAAGGATACCTTAGATATGATGAAAAATCTTGTCTCTGAGAATAAAATAGAGATACTAGGCACAGCAAAATACCATCCAATTCTTCCTTTGATTCCAGAGAAGGAAGTCCAACATCAAATACGAATGAATGAAGAGGTAAATCGAAAAGAATTTGGTAATATTTGGGAAAGAAGAGGATTCTTTCCTCCAGAAATGGCTGTCTCTTCAAATGTGGCTAAAATCGTGCACAATCTTGGATATAAATGGATGATCTTGAGCGGGATTTCCTGTCCCGGGGATTGGCCGTACGATAAAATCTATCAATCCCCGAATGGACTTCTATTATTCTTTCGTGATGATATTATAAGTAATAAAATCTCGTTTAAACAAATATCAGCTAAAGTCTTTGTAAGTTCATTAAAAAATTTGTTTAAAAGTAAATCCACGGAAAATAACCATGACAAGTACCTGATCACTGCCATGGATGGAGAAACATTCGGACATCATATTAAGAATTATGAAAAGGTGTTCCTTGGCAATGTTTTCGAATCAATATTCAATGATAATAATGAAAATGCTAATGAAGAGATAAAAATTACCTACATCAGCGATTTAGATAATAACTTTCCAGTTTCTCAAAAAAAAATCATTCCCATAGAATCCAGTTGGAGCACCACTTATCAAGATATAAAAGCAGGTGTTGCATATCCATTATGGAAACATCCCGAAAATAACATCCACGTATATTATTGGAAAATTGTAAAAAGCTTGAATAATTTGATGTATTTGGTGGATCATCTTGATTTATCCGAAGATTGGGAAGTCGAAAATTACCATGATACCGCAAGGTATTTTTATGATAAAGGATTGTATAGTTGCCCCGTTTGGTGGGCAAATCCCTTAAATAAAACATGGAGCCCAAATTTGATATATAATGGATTAGAATTATTACTGAGAGCAGCTCTTAATGCTCAGTTAGCATTAGTTCATGCTGGAAAGGATACTGGAGAACATTATTTCGATTCTATATCATATTATCATGGGCTCCTTCTCATGGAGCTATATTCGACTACCAAAAAAAATTTGAAAAGACAATAAGATTTTAGACAATTGTTGAACATGGAAAAGAAATTTAGAATACATGGTATTCTTTTCTGCAAGGAATCAAATGAACATTAACACAAATTATATAATCTTTATTTCACATATTTAATAAGATAAAATTTCAAAGCAAAATTATTGTCTCTCCCCTTAAAGCCATGAATGATGATAATGAAGATATAACTGGGTATTGCGTGCATTGTGGAGCAAAGATAGATCCAGGAAAGGTATATTGCCCAAATTGCGGCAAGTTAGTTGTAAAAATAAAATCAGATAAGGCAATTTATAAGAACAAACAATTACTAGACAAGCCAAAAGAGGAAGAAAAAAGGTCCATCTCTAGAAAATGTCCTGGATGTGGTTCTATCATTACATCCACCGTTTTAGAACAATGTCCTATATGTAATACGGTTTTAGAACCCGTGCCGGAGCTTCAAAAAGCATCGCCAACTAAAACGAGCTTTATTTTTACTAAAGAAAAGTTAGAACCAGAACAAAAGCTTGTTATTCAAAGGGACACGTGGAATTTAAAAGAGGGCCTTAATGTATTCACCAATAGTTTATTAATCTATATCACCATTGAACTTTTTTTAATTCTATTTATATG
>SDNN01000179.1 GCA_004524425.1 Promethearchaeota archaeon | reverse complement strand
GACTTTATTATCCTCCCCTTCTTCATCCTTCATCTTTAAGATACCAAGTGGTCTAACAGTGACTATACAACGAGGGTCTAAAGGAAAACGAGACCATACCAAAACATCCAAAGCATCTCCATCTTTTGCTAATGTCCTCGGGATGAAACCATAATTTGTTGGATAAGTTAAAGAAGAGTGTAGAACTCTGTCTAAAATTAATAATTCATTATGAATTTCATATTTATTTCTAGATTCTCTTGGAATTTCAATTACAGCCCGAAAAACCTCTGGAACCTTATCTCCAATTTCTATGTCGTGGTAATTCATTTTCTTGTCAGTGGTTTTAATTTTAAATCAAAGAAAGAAGATTTTGATTTCAATTTTTAATAATCGATGAATATTATTGAGTTTTTTTCATAGATCTAAATCTTTCAAGGAATAAAAATATATTTTAAAAACCATATCACAAACAAATTGATATAAAATTTGTAATGATCATTTGACCAGCTATTTTAGCTTTATCAATAACACTCTCCTCCAAATATGGAGGATAACTATAATTGGCGATATGATTTTCAGGATGAAATTGGACTGAATAGATTGGTTTCTTCTTATGTCGCATATATTGAACCGTTTCATATCCATTAATAGATAGGGTGGCAAAAATATTGAAATATTTACTTAAATTTTTATCATTTGGTACAACATAATCTTTATGATTAAGATTCACGTGAACTTCTTGAGCAGAGATTAATTCGTCTGATTGATTTATTTCTAACTTGTAAATATCATTATGGAGTGTTCGATAACTCATCCGTTTGACTTCCGCCCCAAAAGCATAGGCAGCTAATTGATGTCCAAAACAAATTGCTAATATTGGTTTTTTGTATTCATGTTTGATTAAATTTATTTCTTTTTCAAATTTTTTTTTAATCTTCGGATTTTTAGTAAAACTGGAGACATTCAAACTAGATCCCGTAAGAATTAATCCTATACTTTCTTTTATTTTCTTAATATCGATATCAGAATAATGAATCGTCCTAACGTTTATTTGAGGATAGTTTAATCGAATTATATTTTCTAAGCGAATAACTCTCTCTGGTTGATAACCACCAGGATAATTATTTATAATATAAATTGTTTTTTTTCTTTTCAAATAGTTAGATAAACTATCTGTCAAACTTTTCCAATATTTTTTAATGGTATCTTGAAAATTTTTAATTTTACTCATATTTTTTATTATTCACTTTCTATATTTGATTAAATTTAAGATTTTAGAATCCTAATCCACCAAAAAGACGCCTAGTTAAATAATCAGTTTGTGATAAGGTATTGAGAACATTCATTTGGTTTCATAACATAATTCCTCTCATGTATTGAGATATTTATGTGAGTACCCACAATAGGATTAGGATTACTTTGAATTGGATGTAAACTCTGGGCGAAAATTTTCAGCCCAAGTTTAGAGGCTGCCTTAACTAACAAATTTCTCCCCATTTTTACTGCATCTTCTAAATCTTTAGGATGTAAGGGCAAGGTCACATATTCTATCTGAGAAGGAGACGGTTCAGCATCTAAACTTCTAATTTTCAATTTAAGAGTTTCGAGAAGATTTTCATCTTTATCAAGTAATTCAGCAGCTCTTTCCATGATATCATCGGCTGCTTCTCCTAAAGTACCATCCTTACTGATAATAAAGAATTCTTCTTCAATTCCACATAAAACCTCATAATTATTATAAGGAAAATCTTCTATATCTTGAGTTTTTTCATAGAATAACATCTTGTTTCATACTCCTATGGATTGTATAATCAAACTATTTATTGTTAAAAAGGTTTCATTTTAAAAATTATAGAAAATTTAATTCAAATTGAGTGAGAAAACCAGTTTTCTGGAAAAAATAAATTCTTGACTTTACTCTAAAAATAAAAATTAAGAGTAAGAATTAGATTATGTTTATAATTGATTAACTTAATTAAAAACTGAGATTTAATAATATTAAACACAAATTTTTAGAAAAAATGGAAAAAGAAGAAGATAAGGAAAACGAAGTAACAGAATCTTCAGAGGAAGAGGAAGAAAAAACCTTAATTGAAAAATTAAAGAGTAAAATAGGAAGTAAAAAACCTCAGAAAAGATCACAAACACAAGTACTACAAGAAAAATTAAATCTTGAACCTGGAACACTAGAGAATATTGAAAAGAAACTATTTGTTGCACGTTTTATTGATTATTTTTCTGAAGAAACATTTGATTTTGTTTACAGGGATAAAGAGATGAAAAAATATTTAGAACAAATCAATGAAATTTTAGAAAATGTCTCGGATAAAACAGAAGAGGACAAACTTTTAAACCAGAGTTTTGAGAATAAACAAATTAATATCATACTTGAACAACTAAAAGAAAAAGCAGAAGAAAGCGCTTCAGAAAAAGACATTAACAAATCTATAGACAAACGAATGCGAAATTTAAGTATCTACATAAGTATTCCAATGTTAGTTTTAGTATTTGTATTATCATTTTTCATAGATTATATTATTCTCTTTCCGATTCTATGTGTCTTTTGTATGGCTCCTAACCTCATAAGAAGTTATTTGGTAAAAAAATGGCAAACATTCAAAGAAGAAAATAAAATGGAATTCTATACGAATAATCGAGAGGACATTATGATACTTAAGGGGTTCGTAGGTGACATTTTAGAAAACGTTCGCTCAAAACTTTTAGATTTGAAAATACCACTGCAGTTGATAAAATTTGTATTACATAGTAGAGACTATGAAAATCTAGAAGTCATTAATCAAAAAGCCCAAAAAGGTACAACCCAATTTTTTGTTCAATTCGTATATCCTGAGGGAGTTGAACCCTTTCCAATACCTGAATCATTAGCTCAACAATATGAATCTACTGAAAAAGCTTTAGAAGAAATTCCAGAAAAGAATTTTATAGTTTTTAAAAACATAAAAGCAAAAGATGGTATAATTGATAGCTTTGTTCCAACATTAAAAGATAATTTAGCTGATGAAATTAATGATATGTTAAATAAATGCGAATTTACCAAAGCGACGCAGGATGAGAGTATTATTCTTCCCAATTATAGTCCTGAAATGGCGATATATTGTATGTGTGGAGAGATTGTAGAAATTGATAATGTCCAAGTTTGTAATTGGAAAAATGAGTTTAAATTTTATCTTTTTGAAGGAAAAGAATGCGATTGTGGGGAGAAGGTATACGCATTATCATTAATGGATGAAGAACAAGAAGTGCCTGAAGAATTGGAAAATATTTTTAATTAATTTTGTTTTTATTTCCTTTTTATTTTCGAATAATAATCAAATAATAGTCGATAACCTCTAACGGCTCTTTCTACTTCATTTTCAAATACAGGTATTTTTAATTCAGAGGCTGTATCAATTACCCTTTTCGCACCTTCATTCTCCGCTTGAATTAAAGTCGCTATTATTGGTTTATTTGGATATTTTTGTTTTATCTTCTCGAAGATACTAAAATCAAACTCAATTTCTATAAAAAATTCTAATGCTAATATTAAAGCATTTACAGATTTATCTTCAAGAAGAGTATGAGATGATGTATTATAAATTCCGCAAATTTTTGTGCCTATAAATCGGTCTGGAGGCCAATAATCAACCGGATTTCCTGAAATACAAGTTGAACCTCCTACTTTTTCTAGGATTCTCTCTCTATGGTTATTATCAAGTTTAGCTAATGAAAGATTTTGTTTACGCATTTCCTTTGCGATTATATGGATTGCTCCGCTACTAGGGCCAATTATCCCTAAATTCGGACCCATAGGTTCAGGGCACCAAAGAAAGATTTTAGCAAAATCAAATAATTCAATATAATTCTCGACTGCTAAACCACCGACCTTTTTAAGTTTTATCTCTTGTTCTTGTTGTTTTCCTACATAAAAAAATAATACTGGTTTTTTCGGGGCACATAATTTAACAGCGTTAATTAAATCATCAGATATTTCCCTTAAAAATAGCAATATTACTTTGGTCCTTTCATCATTTAGAAAATAATTTATTACATCAGATTCTCTAATATTAAATCCTAGACCTAAATGGATTACCTTAGATATAGGCACATCTTGACTTGGAGACCACCAGCCTAATGCACCTGCTAATCCACCGGATTGGGCAATATAACTTGCACCTGATTTAATATTTCTATTTTTTTTCATTATATGCTGTCGAACAGGAATTATTGAGGTTGTGAAATTATTAATAAAATTGATAATGCCTATCATAGAGGGACCCATATATTGGACATGATATTTTTCTGCTATTTTATTCAAATGATTTAAGAGGGAGATGTTCTCATTCTGAAATAATAGTTGATCTTCATAATCTGCTTGCAATTCTGATTCAATAACAATATATTGAATTCCAAATTTAGCTAAACGTTCAAATGTTGTAAGAATTTGTTTCCCCAAAACAATTACAGCTAACTGGGGAGTTTCTGGTAAATTCTCTAAGGAATGGTATGATTTTATCCCTAATATTTCATCTGCATTTGGATTTAAAATATAAATTTTACCACGATAAAAGATTTCAAGTAAATTCTTCAAAATCGTGTAATTGAAAGTATATTCTTTTCTTGAAACTCCAACTATTAGAATACTTTCTGGATTAAAAAAGGGCTTTAGATCAATCAATTCTGGATCAAAAAATTTTACTTTAATTTAATTGCTTATTTTAGATATATTAATGACTATTATTCAATTTATATGCTCTCCAATGAAATTAAGCATTTTATTTTATTTAAAAAAAGGTTTATTTTTACTATTAAGCTTAAATAATATTTGCTCTAAAATCTATGAGAAAACTTGCATAACTACTATATTAAGATAAAAGAAAATGAACTAAAATGTTATTATGCAATCTCTACTTGATGTAAACCTATTTCTCTTCTCTTATCTGCATTATATAATGGTAAACCTGCTCTTTTTAATATATCTGTTGATTTATATTTCAATAAAACAATTTGGCAGCTGCTCGGAAGCTTATATGACGCAACTTTCATGCGTTTTTTTACTAACTCTAAATTGCGCATATCAATCCCAACATCCATTATTACTTGACCAGCTTTAACACGTGCACAGACACCGGTTGCTCTTCCAAATGAATTCCTCATTCCAGATTGTACTCTATCCGCTCCCGCAAAGGCCAACATTCTATTTTCTCTAAATTTTTGAAATGGTTTTGGTCTCACTCGAAGTCTGAAATTCTGTCTCCCAACTTTCTTGAGCAATACACTATTAACTGCAACCCTCATAGCTTCCAATGCATTGGAAGAAATTTGAACTTGGTCCTCAATTTTCAACCCAATAACTAGATCGAAATCATCCCAATCTTTAAATTTATTACCTCCCCAAAAGCGTTGTATTTTACTCTGGGACCCACCACGAGCATATTCTCTTCTATGATTCGAAGAACGTTTATGTTGGTAAGGTCTTCTCGTCCATTCCCGATAACATCTCCAAGGTCGTTTATGCGCCATTCATTTTCACCTATTAAACATACTTTAGCAATTAAAGATTTTATTTCTACAAATAAGAACACAATTCATAACTTAATTGTAATTAGTTGTATGATTCCTACTTAAAAAATTTTATTTAAACACAATTTTACTATGCTCTTTAAAGGTCAAAAAGAGAGAATTATTATTAATTTTATAAAAAAGTAATTATATTTGAAAAAGGTAATTTTTCAATCTTCTAAATCTGCAACTAGTTTCAGAATGGCATAATATCCGTTGTACCATAAATATATCAATAAGAAACTTAATGAATTAATG
>SDNN01000026.1 GCA_004524425.1 Promethearchaeota archaeon | reverse complement strand
TTAAACAATTAGTAAAAAGGATAAATCATTATTTTTTGGTGGAATATTTGTGTGTTTTTCTTCAAGATCAAGGATTATGGCATTCAAAATTGTGTAAAAATGGTTCAACATGTAACATTCAAAAAACTGTTTTAAGGATGTATACTTTGATTTAACTTATAAGAAAATCAATAAATTTTAAATCCAATTAAAGTCTGATTATTAAAATAGGAAAATATTGGTTTAACAATGCTCGTAAGTTCAATTATTTTGCTGAGTTGTTTCATAGGCGTAATTATCCTTATAGTGACGGAAAAATTAAATAGGGCAATTGCCGCTCTGATTGGCGCGGTAATTTCTTACTTTGTTCTAATATTTCTCGAAGGGGAAGAATTTAATTCTATAGTTATTCTTTTATTTGGTTCTAGCGAGGATGATTATGTAAACTTACATTCTTTAATATTAATAATCTCAATGATGATAATTGTTTTGATTTGTCATGAAGCTGGAGTCTTTCAATTTTTAGCAATTAAATTAATCATTTTTTCAAAAGGAAAACCAATCCGTCTTTTGATCATAAATTGTACTATAACCGTCATGATTTCATCGGTCCTTAATAATATATTAACCGTAATAATCCTCATTCCTCTGACAATTACTATTTCACGAATATTAAATACTAATCCCGCACCCTATATCTTGACTCAAGCAATTCTGGTAAATATCGGAGGTACTATCTTTTCAATATCATCCATTCCTAATATATTAATAACTACTTATGCTAAGATTTCATTCATAGAATTTTTTATGAATGTCGGTTTTATCTCAATTATAGTTTTCGCGTTTACCGTAATATTTTTCATATTTATATATAAGAATGAATTAAACATACCAGAAGAAAATTCAAGAATCTTAAAAGAATTTAATGTTTGGAATTTTGTTCAAAATAAAGAATTGTTATTTGAATCCATATTTGCTCTAATAATTTTAATTATATTATTTATTTTAATCCCACCTTCTTTTATTACTCCGGATATCATCGCCTTGATTATCTCATTGGTATTGGTGGTAATAAGTCGACTAGATCCAAAAGAATTAATCTCGAAAATTGATTTTGAATTAATTTTTTATCTTCTTGGGATCTTTGTAATAACGGGGGCTCTCGAATTGATTGGATTAACTGAAATGTTAGGTAATTTTTTATTACAAATTTCTGGAAGTGATCAATTAACTCAGATCATTCTTATATTATGGGTCTCTGCGTTTTTAAGTAGCTCAATTGATAATATTCCCATTACAAAAGTCCTAATTCCCGTAGTTGGAAGCATGTCCCAGGGAAATAGTGCAAATACTGACAAAACGTTATTCTATAGCCTTGCAATTGGGGCTAACTGGGGTGACAACCTCACCCCCATGGGCGATAATATTTTAGTAATGAACATAGCTGAACAGAATAAACGTCCGATAAGTTTTAAACAATTTTTCAAACTAGGATTTATAACGACATTGTATCAACTTCTGATAGTATCGATTATTTTAATTACTATATTTCATTTAATGAATGGAATTTTGATTTGGATAATTATTTTCTTAGTAATCACCTCTCTTTCTTTATTATCTCAAAAAGGACCAGAAAGAATTAGGAAAATCCTTGATAAAATTATAACAAAATTTAGAAATAAAATAATCGGGTGAAAAAAAATGGTTTTTAAAAATATTCAAAGAATAAAAAATGCATTACCAGAAGTAATCCATGTGGCCATGTTTTATGATAATGGAACAATTTTTCAAACCACATTTGAACAAACCATAAACATCCCCAAGCTAGGTGAGAATCTTGCAGAACTTTTAAATCACGTTCGCAGGATTTATGAGGTCAGTAATTTAAAATTAGAAGTTTATAAAAAATTAATCGTTGAGACCGATGATATCTCAGTTATCGTTTTGAAACTAGGTGAGGAAAGTAACCTTGCATTATTTTTTAGAAAGGAAGAAGATCAAGAATTAAAACTACAATCAATCAAGCGCTATATAACCAGAATAGAAGAACTAATTGATATGGACAAATCTGAATTGAAGCTTCAGGAATTAATAATTAAAGAGGAGGAGTTAAAATATCTGCAAACTCTCTTGAAACATAAAGAACAAGAAATTCAAGACCTTGAAAAGGAATTAGAAGAAAACAAAATTGATTTAAACCAACAAGAAATTGATAAAATTTCGCAAAATATTGAAGTCATTGAAGGAGAATGTGCCAAATTGAAGGAACAAATCGAATTTAAAGAGAATGAAATCGCAAGAATACAAGAAGAAATAGAAAAGGAGAGAAAAAAAGAATAACAAATGATTTTCTATTTTAAGAGGAATGAATAGAAATGATAAAACTTATCCAAGGAATTTTCTTAAAGTCGCTGCGATTAATATTTGATCATTTAAATCAACCGATTTAACTTTCTTTACCGAGTCGATGATATAATCGGTAATTTTCTTGTGTTCTTCATCTTGTTCATAATCAAAATCAAATTGCTTGATTTTTAATTCTATATCTTTAGTTAGGAATCCAGATTCCGGATTGAAATATTGGAGAGCATCCTTTATATCATCTTCAAAATTTATATAATAATTTCTAATAATATCAAAATCTTCATCAGAAATTGCATTTAATGCAATGACTTCTGGAGGAATTCCAATGGAATACAAGGCAGCCGTAAAGGTGATGGCTCTTGGTAAAACTATATCATCTCCTATACCACGTGAATATCCAAATAATCCTATATGCAATTTCCGTTTTCTCCTGCGCGGGACGTATTTTGCGACCTTATTCACGATGGGGGATAATGTTATTATTTGTTTTGAATATTCTTGAGAATATTTATTAATCACTTCTAAGCATTTCTCTTCATCAATTAAATAAGGGCGTTTTCTTGTTCTCTCTTTTATCTTTTTAACGGCGTTAACCACTTCCTCTGAAGAATTATCATATTTGAAAGCAGATTGAATCGTAAAAGTCTGAACGCTCGGATATTCTTTTAATACTCTTTCTACGCTATTAGGCCTAAGATTTCCTCTAAAAGGAGCAGAACCTACTCCAATTATGGGATATAGTGGTAAATCCAATCGCTCAGACAGCCTAAATATCCTTTGTAGAGCAATTTTATTAATTAATACAGCAGAAACCAGTCCATAGTTTAAGGCAGGATCGGAACGAGCTAAAAAGACTCGCTGATAATCTACTGTCTTATTTTGCAAGTATGCTTCTAGAATGTTATGTGCATTAAGCATGCTTTCCCTATCTTCTACCAATGGGATTACATCAATAGTTTCGGGGGCAAATTTACCAATCCATTCGGCAATGCTTATGTCTCCTCCTTGAAAGGTATCATTTTGCTTCCCTACCACGTAATCTCGATAATATTTGTATACTCTATTAATGCACGTACTCGATGTAGTCATGGGTAAAATCACTTCAAAAATCGGTGGAAGTTCATCCTTATAAATGAGGTTTGAAGCATCAAAGGATCTTGGGATGCTCTCTAATGTTTCAATTAATATTTTCGCTTCTGCTTTTTCAACAGTAGGATTGGGAACTCTCAAGGTAATAAAAACGTCTTTTCCCAACCTATTTTCATTAAAGTATGTCGGATATTTTGTTAAAAGTTTTTTAATTACATAGTTATCGATTTCTTTTCCTTCACAATCCCACATTTGTTCATCACATCCCAAATGTGAGAAAGCATAGTAAGCTTCAATAATTTCGTCTTCGCCCCCAATTTCAGAGCTATCAGTAAAAAATGGGGAGTTTACGTTGTCAGGATGCTGTGTGCTCATGCATTTAGGTATTTTCATTGTCCCATTAGGTTATATTTTACTTTATTTATAAATTCTTTTTTACAAGAGGATTCTTGATTAATTTAATAGAAAAAAATATTTATTTCTTTTTCAAACGGGCTAATAAATTCCATCTCGTTTTTTCAGCGCCTGGAAATATTCCCCCTTTAACCGATTGTACCTGCTCAACCGAAACAAACGCATTTGGAGTATATTGTTTAATTAATTCAAGCACCTGCCGCTGATCTTTTCTTTTAATTATCATTATCATTAATTTAACATTTCCTTTTAACCCCTCTGCTGTCAATATAGTTAATCCATACCCTTGATGTTTTAAAGTTTTTACCAAATTAGCGGGATCCTCCTCAAAAATTAAACGTAAACTCAATAAACCTAAGGAAATTTTGTTTTCAATTACTAAACCCACATAATTTCCCGCTGCAAATCCTAATGCATAAACGATGTAATATAAAACATTCGTTAGATTGCTGAAAATTTGACCCAAAGCGAGAAGCCAAATTAATGATTCAAAAAACCCGACGAATGGTGCTAATTTTTTCTTGCCTTGTGATATAAAAACGATTCTTAAAGTACCAAATGACACGTCTGCTACTCGAGAAATAAATATTAACGAAGGAAGTATTATCAGGGCAAAAATTTGATTTTCCATGATCTGGACAAAAATGCTTATCAATAGTTTCTCACTTTTTATTTATCAAATTATAATTATAAAATTTCAAAAACTAAAATAAATTTTCTCGTTGATATTATCTTATAACCATGTTTAAAAAAAAAGAAAAAGAAAAAAGAAAAAATTACGTTCTTATTAAGCTTTCTGCTAGTTTTTCTGGGAGTAAAAAACCTAAGTAATATGCAAATGCACTTAGGGCTAAGATAATCCTTGCTATTACCAATGTAATTGGATTTTCAGCAAAAGCAGAGTCAATGATAGCTCCTAAAGTAAATGCGGTAAAAGCAATGAGTAAAAATTTTCCTTTTAATCGTATTTTAGGATCATCAGATTGAAGAGATTTTCTACTAAACAGAATTCCAGTAATAAATGATACTAAAATTGCAAATATCTGAAATGCTAGTACATATATGTTTGGTTGATAATAGAAAACACCTAAGAATTTACCAATCGCATTTGGATCAAAGATGAGAATAGATATTAGATAAACCTCGTAGCTCACACAAATGACTAAAAATATGATAATTATCCTATTTTTCATATTAGTGTAAACCATGCTCGCAAAGGAATATATCCAACACATGATGGCAATCGGAACAAATATGTTTCCTAAAAACATGTATAAAATCGGATTCATTGAATAATTGAATATCGTTAATAAGAAAAATGAAAATCCTGCTCCCCACCATCCACTAGATAAAAATATCCAAGTTAAACCAACTGTTATTAATTCCCTCTTCTTTAAAGTAAAATATTTAATTAGTATTCTAAAACCCACTAACAAGGAAATAATTACAAAAATTAAGGCAAATATCCCATTAAGTAAATCATATTGAGTTAATGTGGTGCTCATGCTATATCCCCTGTAAACAAATTAGAGATAATTAAAAGATCGGTTAATGGTATATAAACATTAGTTCTAATTAATAAGTGTTAAAAATTACGATAAAAATGAAGAATTTTGGAATCTTATTTCAAGCTTCCTCTAACTCAATAACATCTGTTATTGTTTTTTTAGCTAAGTTTTTCTTATCCTCACTAAGCTTACATTTTGCCACTTTCCAAAACCTATATTCATGATTAAGATAAGCAGGACAACTTTGCCGAAGTTCTTTGGGGCAATCTACCACTTGCCAGCATTGAAATAGTTTCGCTTCATAAAATTGGTGAAATTTTTTCGGCAACTTCTTGTAGTCAAACCCAGTCTCTTTTAGATATTTATCCAGATCATTAGAGTTGTAGGTATTCCAGAATAGGACTTTCTTAGATTTGTTTTTCGGATCTCTAAGATAATCCAACATTGCGGCCATGGCTTTTCCTGTATAGGTTGTTTCTAATTTAAAACCTCTTTTTTTCCCTTCTGTTTCCATGACGAGGTCAACAGCAGCCTGACCTTTCTTAGTTTTGAATCCATAATTAGATCCCAAATAACCTTCAATTATTTCAAAATCATTTTCTACAATTTTAACATTTGGTATTGAGTTATCTTGTTTTCTCAAAAGTGCTATCGCTTTATTTGCATTCCTAATCGCAGCAGTATCATTCACCACAATATTTCTAGAGACATTAACTATTTTGACTTCTGTTTTTAATCCAAGAAGCTTGCATCCTGCTAATAATCCTGCTCCAGTACCAGTCGATCCGCCTGCCACGAATATTGCATCTGGTTCGGGCAAAATTTCTTGATCAATCTGGTCCTTTAATTCAATCATCGCATTAATAAAACCCACTGTTCCTAAAGATGTACCGATGCCAAAGAGCGGAGTTCCTCCAATTCCCATGAGATAGTATTTAGGATGAAAAAGCCTGTATATCAAGCTTTTAAGAATAGATGCTTCAAAGCTTTTACTAAGATGGAGTTCTGCACCAAAATGATCATAAAGTAGTAAGGAGCGTTGCACGTGCCAGGTTAATGGTTGATGAGACAAAAATAAAGTGCATTTTAATCCTAATTGCTTTGTTACAATAGCACACGCTATTCCGTGATTGGTGCCTATTCCTCCTAACGTGATTATTCCTTTTTTCTTTTTTTTAATGGCTTCTCCAAAAATAAATTCAAATTTTCTTAATTTATTTCCCCCATAGACATCATGATCTTTATCATCCCTTTTTATATAAATTTCTGCACCGTCTAAGCCTAACTCCTTTTCTAAATCAATGAGCCTTTCCACGGGTGTGGGAACATTATTGAGAATCGAAATCCAGGGTACTTTTCCTTTAAGATTTGGGTATTTTTCAAATAAAATTGGCCCCTTCATTTCCATGAGTAGTAAAATTTTGTCTAATTAAAAAATTTGTTGAACGATAAATAAAATCATGGAATAAAGTGTAAAAAATTGGTAATAATAATAATTTTTTAGGGTGCACCTTTTTATTAATCAACAAGAACTAAAGAAATGTTTAGTGTGAATAAAAAATGAGTCTAAATATTAAAGATCATTCATTGTTAGATGAATTAGGTCCCGAAAAAATAATTACATTGAAGGATCCGAATGTGGGTATGACAGGCATCTTGGTAATAGATAATACTGCCATAGGATGGCCAGCTGGAGGAATTAGAATGGCACCAGATATAACCGTCGATGAAATGATTAGGTTAGCAAGGGCCATGACTTACAAGTTTGCTTCTTATCGCTTAAAAGTGGGTGGTGCTAAAGCAGGAATAATGGCAAATCCACTTTCTGATAAAAAAGATTTATTAATCACGAGTTTTGCTGAAGCAATTAAAACTTTCATCTTAGAAGACCATTATGTATGTGGACCAGATATGGGCACGTACGACAGGGACATTGAAAGAATTTTTAACATCATTGGAAAACCGGGATTAGCTCCCAAACCATTAGGCATGGAAATGAATGGATTTCCCGTTGAAATTCTCTATACGGGATATGGTGTATGCTATTGTATTGAGGCGGTATTCAATCATCTGAAAAAACGGGGAGTATTTGAAGAAGATTATAAACCTAAAATTATATTAGAGGGATTTGGTAAAGTTGGTATAGGAGTCGCCATGAGCTTAAAAGAATTAGGCTATAAATTGACTGGAGTTTCAACTATTAAGGGTGCCATTTTCGATGAGGATGGTCTTAACTTGGATGATTTAATTGAATTAAAACACCAGTATGGTGATGATTTAATAAATCAATATCAAAGTAAGAATCTTATCAGAGTTAAAAAAGAAAAATTGTTTGAATTATCTTCTGATTATCCCACTGATTTTCTAGTGCCAGGAGCAAGACCAGATGTTATAAATTCTGATATCATTGATAAGATAGAGGTTAAAGCCATAGTTCCAGCATCTAATATTCCTTACGAAAAAGGAATTACTAAAACTCTCAAAGAAAAAGGAATAATCGATTTCCCTGATTTCGTAGCAAATGCAGGTGAAGTACTAGCCATAGGTGTAAATAAAATCGCAGAAAGTCCTGAAGAAATATTCGATTTTGTTAGATCGAGAATATATGAAAAAGCGATGGAAATTATTACAGGAGCTATTGAGAACAACCTTTCTGCATATGATTTTGCAATCAAAGATGCTCTCAGCTACGTTAAAAAATACCTCAATAGAAAAGCAAAAAGAACAGAGAAATTAAATAAAAGATATCAATAATTTTATTTTTATTTTTTATTTTTAGTATTAGTGTTCAACAAATTTCTTTAATTTTTCTTTTAGTCCCTCAGATTGCCCAGTTGTGATCATGGCAACTGATTCCCTTCCTAAAACACCCTCAACATCGATATCCTGATTTTCATTAATAAATTTTTTCGCAATACGAAGAGCAAGATGATCTTTTTGTACTATGCTATTCGCTGTTTTTTTAAGAATCCGAGAGAGCGACTCAGGTTTACAGACTTTATTTACTAATCCAATGCTGAGAGCTTCTTCCGCTGAAATTTCTTTTCCCAAAAACATGAGCTCTTTTGCGCGACCTTCCCCAATGATTCTGGGTAAAATTTTCGTAGATGCATTAGAAAAGAAAAGTCCTACACCCAATTCAGGAAGCATGATTCTGGTATCTGAAGCGGCAATTCTTAAATCACACATGAGCGTATGCTCAAAACCTCCTCCTATGACCCAGCCATGATACCCAACAATAATCACTCCCGGATGAGCATACATCGTCCTTGTTAAAATCTGCCAAGATTCTAAGAATTCAATCGCTTCTGGTAATTTTCCCGGATTTGTCAATAGATCATACCCATACTTAAGATCTGCACCCACTGTAAAATGTTTCCCATTTGCGGCATATATCACGCACACGTCACCATTGTCCGCACTTTGTTTAAAAAGTTCAATTAATTTTTGAAGAACGGCTAAATTTAAGGTATTTCTTTGCTCGGGTTTATTGAGCGTAATTTTTCCAATATCTCCTTTTTTTTCATATAATACCATTTCTTCCATGAGATTTATTTCTCCTTGCTATTTACAATTAAATTTTAATACTATTTGTTCAATTCATTTCTGAATATAAACTTTATCGTAATGTAATGCAAATGCGTAATTGCTTTCATTTTTTAATGAATTTCTCTATTCTTTTTTTACCTTCTTCAGATTGACCAGCAGCTATAATAGCTATTACTTCACTGTCTAAAACTCCTTCAATGTCTTTCTCGTCATTTTCGTTAAGTAACTTTTTGAAAAATCGCAGTGATATCGGTGATTTTTGTAGAATTGAGTTTGCCGTACGTTTAAGAATCCGATTCAAACCCTCGGGCTTACAAATTTCATTAATGAGTCCGTAGTTGAGAGCCATTTCCGCACTAATCTCTTTTCCAAGTAGCATTAATTCTTTTGCTCGACTCTGACCAATTAACTTAGGCAGCAATTTGGTTGATCCGTTAGAAAAAAACAACCCAACACCCAATTCGGGCATCATGATTCTTGTATTTGATGCAGCTATCCTCAAATCGCAACAAAGGGTCATTTCAAATCCTCCTCCAATCACCCATCCGTGTAACCCCGCAATAATTATTCCTGGATGGTTTAACATGGAACGAGTTAAATCTTGAAAAGTATTCACAAATTTAAATGCCTCTGGAAGTTTCTCAACATGGTTAAGTAAATCATGTGTGTATTTAAGATCATCTCCAACTGTAAAATTTGAACCTTCAGCAGTGAAGATTACACACAAATCTCCATTTTTCGTACTTTCCTCAAATGCTTGGATTAATTTACCCATGGTGTGTAAATCTAATGAATTATGAGTCTCTGGCTTATTTATGATAATCTTCCCAACATCACCTTCTTTTTGATATAACACTACATCCTCCATATTCTTCACCTTTTATGAAATTTTAAACATTATTTATTAAAATGAATTTTTTTCTTAATAATATAAAGTGTCTAAGAACCTTAAATTACATTCTTAACCTATCTCGAATTTTATATAATAATTAATTGATGATGTTTTCTCACACTTTTAAGAGAAGCATTCAATAATTAATGATAGAAAAAGTTGATTACCATTTTTGATGAATTGAAGATTGTTGCTCAAAAAGTTAAATTGGGGGCAAATAAAACGCCGGTAATGACAAGTAGAACCTTGAATTCTTTAATAGATAACGAAGCTCAAGTTTTTATAAAATGTGAGAATTTTCAAAAAACCGGGTCATTCAAGTTCAGAGGTGCCTGGAACGCACTAAGTTGTCTTTCGGACGAAGAGAAAGAAAGAGGAGTGGTTGCTCATTCTTCAGGAAATCATGCTCAAGCCGTGGCATTAGCAGCTAAATTACTAGGAATAAAAGCCGTAATAGTAATGCCAAAAAATGCGCCCCAAGTCAAAAAAGAGGCAACTGGTGGTTATGGAGCCGAGATAGTTATAAGTGGAAATGATCCAACTGATCGTGAAAAAGTAGCAGACGAATTAGTAAGGGAAAAAGGATATACTTTAGTCCATCCTCATGATAATAAAAACGTGTTTTTAGGGGCAGGGACCGCTGCCTATGAATTAATCGAAGAGGTTGGGCCATTAGATTTGTTATTTGTACCGGTGGGTGGTGGTGGGTTATTGAGTGGTAGCTCTATTGCCGCGAAGGGTTTATATCCTACTATCAAGGTCATAGCAGTAGAACCAAAAAATGCCGACGATGCGTTCAGATCCTTCTACGACAAGAAATTATATCCTTCAATCAATCCTAATACTATTGCTGACGGACTTCGAACATCCTTAGGAAAAAATACCTTTAAAGTAATCCTTAAAAATGTTGATCAAATCATTACTGTTTCTGAAGAGCAAATAGTTGACGCAATGCAATTCTATTGGGAACGAATGAAATTAGTAGTTGAACCCTCTGGAGCAGTTTCGTTAGCGGGATTAATGTATAGCGACAAGATCCGTCCGATTACCAAGGGAGCAAAAATTGGCGTAATCATAAGCGGTGGGAATATTGACTTGACACAGTTTTTCGAAACTATAAAAGAAAAATTAAACTAAATAATACTGAATCAGCTAGAAACCTTATAAAAATATTAGAAATAAAGAAAAGAGTGTTCCTTATTTTGGTAATAATTCTTTTTTCAGTCTTACTTTATCTACTTTTCCTATCCTCGTTATGGGGAGATCATTGGGATCTAAAGGATAAATAATTATCTTCTGGGGAACCTTAAATTTCGCCAAATTTTCTTCACATTTCCGAAGAAGCTCGTTTTTATCTTCTTCATTAAATTTTACACCTAATTCTGGCCCTATGACGAGCCATACCACCTCACCTTTTATGTCATCTGGAGCGCCTATAGCTGCTGCAATGGCCACTTTAGGATGGCTAAGCACGAGCTCTTCAATCTCCGCTGGTAATACGGTATAAGCTCCAACTCTAATGATCTCTTTTATCCTACCAGTTATGAATAGTTCATCATTTTCATTAAGGTATCCCAAATCTCCAGTTTTACACCAACCATCCTCCGTGAATCCTTTTTTATTCTCCTCAGGCATTTTATAATATGACTTGCTCGTTAAAGGCCCAGTAGTTATTATTTCTCCAATTTCTCCTTGAGATAATTCTTGATGATTCTCATCAACGATTTTGATTTTCATTCCGGGTAGTGCTTTTCCAACATACCCTTCAGCAATTTTTTTAAAACCATCTTCCGTGTTTATGACTTCCGTAAACGTTACTTCTGCTCCAGCCTCAGTACTTCCATATCCAATTGCGATGTTTTCGCAAATTCTTTTATTTATGCCTTTGATCAGTTCATAAGATACTTTCTCACCAGAAAGAACCACTAATTTTAGAAATTCTTTAGGAGTATAAGTATCGAGATCTGGCAATGATAAAAAAATCTTGAACATCGTTGGCACGCCTCCCATAAAAGGTAATCCATGCTCTTTCATTGCTTTTAAAGCATCCCAAGGAGACCATGAAGCTTGTAAAATCATTTCAAGACCACCAATGATTCCAGTACCTAGAATTTCTATAGTTCCCCCCACATGGCTCACGGGTAAATTAACTAAATGTTTAATTCGATTATTCCCCATCTTATAACCATATTTTTTTAAATTGCCAAAAACAAAATTGTATTCAATTAGACACATCTGAACAAAATTCAGGTGAGAAATCTCAACTGCTTTTGGAGCTCCAGTCGTTCCACCTGTCCAAATGATGAGCGTACAATCTTCTTCAGTTTGATTTAATTTTGCTCTTTTTAGTTCATCTGCAAGATCGTAATCTTTTTCTAAAACCTCTTCAAATTGAGAACCAAGCTCATGCTTCCCAACCATTAGATATTGAATATCCTTGAATTCACTACTCAATTCTTGCAGATTATCTGCAATCTTGTTTTTCTGCCATTTATTTATACTTATGATTATTTTTGGATTGGAATGAGGAATTAGCGATTTGAAATCTGCCATTTTATATTCCTTATCAAATGGAATGGTGAGCGCACCCATTTTACTAGCAGCGATAAAACTTATGACGAATTCGGGGATAGTGGGAAGAATTGTCACTATTGGATCTCCTTTTTGGAGCCCCAAATCTAAGAATGCCATGGCAAGTTTATCAGTTTTTTCATTCAATTCCTTCGCTGTAATCATTTTTTTCTTGTACCGAATAACCGGAAAATCAGGTTCTTGCTCTGCCCAATATTCAACATATTTCCATAAAAGTTTTAATTCGGGTATATTCACGATAAGATCTCACTCATTTTTAATCTTTTAATCTATCATATTAGTAGAATGAAGAAGTTCATTTAAGTGATATTTTTAGTCATATTATACATGATTTTATAATTTAATAAAATCTTTCCAAGAATTATATCCTTCACATCTCATGGAATAAATAATGATCTTAAAGAGCAAAGTTGAATTTTTAAATATTTAATTGTTAAATCTTTAAAATAGGATATTTTATTTTAAAAAAAAGTTCCATTAAACTATTATAGAATTTAAAGAATAGTGAAAAAAATGGCAGAAGATACAGAATTAAAACGTGGTCTTACCTTACCGATGGCTATTTTTATCATCGTTGGCCTAGTGATTGGTTCTTCGATTTGGGTGTCTCCAGCAGCTTATCTTTCAAGGACGGGACCAGCAATATTTTTAGCTTATATCTTAGCAGTGGTTCCAGCCATATTTGTAGCTTACTGTTGTGCATATATAGGTTCAGCCCTTCCTGTCGGAGGCGGTTCATACATGGTAAGTAGTAGGTTAACAGGTAAGTTTCTTGGATTTATATCAGTTTGGATGATTATATTAGGTGTATGTGCGGCCCTTGCAAGCATGGCAGCATTATTTAGTGTATTCATTGCTGAACTATTTCTAATTCCAGAAGGAAGCCGGTTATTATTTGTATTAGTTCTTAGTACACTCATTTTAGTTGGATTCTACTTGCTTAATATTTTACACGTTGAGATTTCAGGATTAGTTGAAATAATAATTGTATTGGTAGGAGACATTTTAGTGATGATCATTTTTATCGTGGCAGCGGCACCTCATTTCAATACGGGAAACTTTGTACCCCTTTTTCCTTTAGGAATTACACCTATATTATTTGCAACTCTAATCTTTTTTTATTCATATACCGGATTTACAATGATAATAGATGTAGCTGGAGAAGTTAAAAATCCTAAAAAAAACATTCCTCGGGCAATTTTGGTAAGTATAATCCTACTTACCATCCTTTATGCGATCCAGGCATTGATGGTTGCTGGAATCCATCCCTGGAGAGACGAAGTAGGAACTGTGACGGAAATTATACTCTTAAGTGGTATTTTGCCCCCTGCACTCTTGATTTTCATTACTATACTTATCGCTGTAGCTATAGCTTCTACAATACATCCAATTTTTTTAGCATACTCTAGAGATTTTCTCATGGCTGGAAGAGATGAATTCTTTCCAAGAAAGTTTGCAAAACTTCATTCAAAATTCAAGACTCCCGTTCCTGGTTTGACTTTGCTTCTAATTGTGAGTCTTATATTCCTCTTTACATTCATACCACTTTTAGGTCCTGAATATGGAATTGCTACAACCTCAGTCTTATTGAGCGCAGTTACTGCGGTTACCGTCCTTTTGCTTCAAGTTCCATTGTGCATCGCAGCAATGCGTATTCCAAAGAAATATCCAGCATTACACGAAAACTCTGGATTTAAACCAAACATCAAGACTCTAAAAATCATGGCTATACTAGGTGCCGTATCATCAATCATATTCGTACTATTTTTATTCGCTGATCCAGATGCAGGATTAATTATATCACTAATAGTATTTCCCTATTTAGGAATAGGAGTAATTTTATACCTTATAAGGAAAAGAACTCTTAAAAATAGGGGGATTGACATGAATGAAATCGTCAAATCCTGGCCCAAACAAATAACTTTTGACGAAGAAGTACCTAGCAAGGTAGAGAGATTAGCACATAAAAAATCAGATTAAATTTAAATTCCTTTTTTCTTTTTTATTTTACTTCAATATATATCCGTTATCTTGTTTTTCTATCAATCCATTCTTGAGAAATTTCTCAAAGTGCTTTTCAATCATGAGTCTCTCGCCAATAATTTCAAAGTCTTTCCATTCACTATACTTCTTATAAATGATATTTTTCCTAATCAGATCATTCGGATTAAATATTTCATTTTCGGGCAGATGAGAAAGCACTCTCTCATCATTTTTTTTCAATATTGATTTATATTCGCCTAATTCTTTTTTTATCAGTTCTGAACCTCTAAAAATACCTTTATGACCTGAAATAGCAATCTCAATATCTAAATTAGCTAATTTATCAATGGACATCTCATATTTTATTAAATCTGAATCTAAACAACCATAATAAATAAATTTAGCAAGATCAATATCCGCTAAAAATGCCAATTTCAAATTTTTTATATAAAAGGAGCAATGTCCAGCTGTATGACCTGGAGTATGAATTACAGTTATTTCATAATTAGGAGTTCTTATTGTATCTCCACCTTCAAATGGACTACTAATTTTAGTATTTTCCATTCTAAAACCCTCAATAATGGGATCTAACATGTCATTCGCTATGGTATTATCAAGACCGTAATAAGTACTCATTTTCTCAATATCTTCTATAATATGTTTGTCTTTTGAATGACATGAAAATTCAACATCTTTCAATAACCTATTGCCCGAAACATGATCTTCGTGCCAATGACTTAAAAGTACTTTATTAATCTTGAATTGCCTCTTTAATCTTCTAAGATATCTACTTGATATTCCTGTATCGATGAGATAATCTTCAATTAATAAGGAATTAGAATATGGATATCTTCCTTTTCTCTCTCCTTCTATGAAATAAATATTATCATGTTGATTTGAAATAGGAATAATGAATTCAGACATTAATTTAACATCCATTTTAGGAATTAAAATTACATAAAGCTTCTCTATTCTTAAATTTTTTCTGCTTGAGATATAAGTGGTTAGAAAAACTCGTTTTGTTTCGATTTTCCAGATTATGATTTTTTAGAAATTAAACTTGTATAAGTCTCGTTTAATTCCTCTAACCATAATTGACCAAGGAGTTCTAAATGAGAAATAAAAGCTAAAGAATAGATTTTCAGAGAACTATTGAAGTCTTCCTTATACACCTTGAATAAATAAGTGAAATAATTTTTAATTTTCTCTTCGACTAATTTAATATTTACTTCAGGTTTTAGAAAAAATATAATCGAAAAGTTATCAAATTCAAAAATGACGTGCAATTTAATGTTCATGCCTTCTAACTTGAATTTCGATAATTCCTTGATATTGATTTCTTGCGAAAATTTTTCTAAAGCACTAATAAACATGGGGATTAATTCAATATCAAAATACTTTTTTCTTTGTTCGGAGCATCCAATTTTTAAAAAGGACTCAAGGGCTCCTGGAAAAATTTCAAACTTTACTAAGGTCTTCCCATCTCTATCAGCAATGAAACAACCTAAGAAAGGTGAATTTTCTATTTTAAGTGAATTTTCAAAATTATCTTTGTCGATTAATTCTCCTCGTCTCATTGATTTTACAAATTTTGAAGATGGAGTAGTCATGCTTGTCGATTCACCGTCATTCTTTTTTAACTGATAAAATAATTCATGTTTAAAATGATCAGTGATTTTTTTGTCAATCTGTTGCGATATAACTCACATGTTTCTCTAAGTTATGCCTATTTAAATTCTCTCAGTTTACTCAATTTTATAAGATACAAATGAATAAGAATGATTTTAATTAAAAGAAAACCAAATAATAAGTACTAGTACTTAGTAATTTTCTTGGAATAGTTATGATATAATTTGATTAAAAAGAGGTGGTTAAAAAATTCCAGACTATGCATGTCCCGAATGTGGCAGTCAAGAAGAGCCTAAAATCATAAGTCGGTTTCCTCCCGAAATTTATCAATGTTTATCTTGTAATCATAGAGGAAATTTAAAAGATTTCATAAAAAAAGAAGAAAAAAAACCGAAATTCACACCTCCTCCCAAATTTCCCTCATGATTATTCATTTTATCAAATCCTAAATTATTAAAATAATTTCATGTATTAAAGTGCTGATTTTTCATTAGTCTTATGAATTCTTCAAAGTTTATTTTATCATCACCGTCTAAATCCACCTCCTTTACTATTGATTTAATCTGCTCATGAGTAAGATTTTCTCCCACTTCTATCATGATGCGTCTTAACTCATCTATGGTAACATATCCATTATCATCACAATCACAAATTTTGAAAGCTTGCCTCAGTTTTTCTTCGTTAGCATCAAAAATTACTTTTTTCTTATATAAATTTAAGAACTCATGAAAAGTGATATATCCATCATTGTTTAAATCGACTGCATTTATCATTTCCTTAAGATCTTCTTGTGTAAAATCTCTGCCAAGAGCATGATAAACATTTTCTAACTCATCTATCTCTATCCTTGAATTTCCATCTTTATCAAACGTTTTGAAAGCATCTCTTATTTGGTGTAATTCATTATCTTCAATATCTAAAGGCATTTTTTGCACACTATTTATACTATTTAGATAAAATCAAGTTAATTTTTTTTTATTTTTATAGTAAATAAATATTTATTTTAATTATTTAGACTAAAAAAAATCGAGTATCAATTTTTACTACTTGTTTTAGATAGATTCTAAATCTTGTACTTCTGTAAAAACAAAAGTTCGTGTAGAATTTTGGTCCTAATGCATTTATATATTCATTTGAAATAGATTCTCATAGAAATCTAATAATAAATTAAAAATCATGTAGTGAAAAATTGTGAAGAATTATTCTAAATTGAGATTGTTTATGATTCTAATAGGTTTTCTTCTGACATGTTCAGTATTTATTGAAAAGAATGCAATTGTGGCTACTGATACTAATGAGAATAGTAATCCCAGCTTAAGAGGTTCATTATTAGATCATAGTGGCATACCTATATGTAAAGCTACAAGACATCAAAATTGGCCTAGGATCTGCAGTGATGGAGATGGAGGTGCGATAATCACTTGGTCAGATCAAAGAAATTATGAAGTTAGCGAGCTTGACATATACGCTCAAAAAATTAATGGTACTGGAGGAATTAAATGGAATTCTGATGGAGAATCAATAACCGAGAAGGATGAAAATCAATTTGGTATTCAAATGATCAGCGATGAGGCTGGAGGCGCGATTATATATTGGGAAGATGATGATATAATAGGCTCAGGAAAATATGCTCAACGAGTGAACCGATCAGGACAATTAAAATGGACAATTAATGGTGAGTTAATAGGACTTGCGATTCAAGATAGTTATAAACTCTGCAGTGATGGTGCTGAAGGAGCAATAATTGCTACTTCGGATGGGGATATTTATGCGCAAAGAATTGATTCTAATGGCGTTCTTCGGTGGGGTACAGAAATTAATGGTATTCCCATATGCACTTATTCTGGTTCTCAGAGCACACCATTAATTTGTAGTGATAATGCAGGAGGTGCGGTCATTGCTTGGATTGATCAGAGAACTTCTGGAATCTCTGGATCGGACATTTATGCGCAAAGAATTGACTCCAGTGGAAATGTTTTATGGACTCCTGATGGGATTACAGTTTGTAACGCCAGTAATAATCAAGAAGAGCTTCAGATCTGCTGTGATGGGGCTGGGGGTGCAATAATAGCATGGAAAGATGAAAGAGATAATTCTGATATCTATGCTCAAAGAATAAATGCTGCTGGAGCATGTTTATGGGGTGATAATGGCTCAAGTATATGTAGCCATTCTGAAGCACAAATAGAGCCAAAAATTTGTAGTGATGGAAACGAAGGCGCAATCATTACTTGGATAGATTATAGAAATATGGGAAGTCCCTATTCTGATATTTTTATTCAAAGAATAAATTCTACTGGAGATTTAGAATGGAATACTGATGGTGTAGCCATTTGCACGGGATGTTATCACCGCAATTATTTGGAAATGTGCAGTGATGGGGCTGGAGGTGCGATCATTACTTGGACTGATTTTAGAACTGATGAGTATCCCCTTTCAGATATTTATGCTCAAAGAATTAATTCCACTGGAGAAACAAAATGGGATTCTAATGGTGCAGTAGTTTGCACAGAGAGTATTAATTCATTCGATCCTGAAATCTGTAGCGATGGTGCTGAAGGAGCGATAATAACTTGGACGGATAGTAGAAATGAACCGTATACCGACATTTACGCTCAAAGAATAAATTCAACGGGTACAAGGCAATGGTCAATTTATATTCCAGATGGCAATATTGGTGGCGGTGGCGGTGATGACGGTAATGGTAATGGAAAGAAACCTCCGGATGATCCCACGATCCTTCTCGTCATGCTCGGAATTTCTATTGTTGCTGGTTGCGTTATGGTAATAATCGCATGGAAGAAAAAGTTATTTACTAAACTAAAAAGAAATTAATTAATCTTACTTTTTTTATACCTCTATTTTTTTATTTTTAAGTTAAATAAGTATTTGTTTTAATTATTTACTATAAAAAAATTTAGTTTCCATTCTTATTACTTGATTTAGGTAGATTCTACTTATTGAATTTCTTTAAAACTAAAAGTACTTGTAGAATTTTGGTCCTAATGCATTTATATATTCCAATTGAATCCTTTCTTTTAGTACCTTTAAAAGTCTAAATTTAACTCAAAAATTGGAGATTTAAAGTGATTTTCAATAAATTTTTTGAAATAAAGCGAACTTCAATGATTTCATTAGAATATTCCACTTCTCGATAAATTTCAAATTTCTCCTCGTCCAAAAAATATATATTTAATAACTTTTTGCGATGTAAACGGTACAAGTGGCAGGCTCACCGCAGACAATACAACTTGCAAACTCATGTTTCTCCTCATCTACTCGTTTCCCTCTAACGAATCCACCAATTTCTTTTTCAACTACCTCAGCACATCTGTATGCTTTCATGTCAATTGAGCAAAAACCGCAACAAACAATTTTTCCGTTTTCAATCGCTTCTTTGGCAGCATCTCGTTCATAACAAAGCTCGATTTGATCTTCAAAATCTAACAATTTTTTCTTTTTGATCTCCTTAGTGTAATTGTTCGCTATTTCATCAATTTTTTCTTCTAATTCAGTTTCGGGTACGAAGTATTTTTGTCCATCATGTCGTTTTACCATGACTACTTGCTTCTTTTGAATATCTCTTGGCCCGATTTCAATTCTAATGGGCACTCCTTTCATTTCCCAATAATAGAACTTGCTCCCTGGAGTATCTTCAGAATCATCTAATTTAACGGAATATCTCCCTGTAATTTTTTCATATATTTGCTTACATTTATCTAAAACTTGTTTCTCCTTGCCTTTTACGATTATGGGTACAATTGCGATTTGAACTGGAGCTAAATCGAAAGGAAGAATTAATCCTTTATCATCGCCCAAATATGCAATCATTGCTCCATAAATCCTGCTAATTGCAGGACCATAACACGTTTGATATCCGTATTTCTCCTCGCCATCAGCGTCAACAAATTTAACATCAAATGGTTTTGAGAAATTTTGTCCAAGATAGTGGGTAGATGGCAATTGAAGCACTTTACCTGAGCCCATGAGGGCATCCGCTGCATACGTGTTGATCGCTCCACTAAATTTATCCCATTGTGGTCTTTCAAAAAAGATGATGGGAATGGCAAACTCATCTTGAAGCATCTGATAAGTCATTTCCATGTCTTCCTGTACTTGCTTCATGGCATTTTCTTCTGAAGAAAAAACATCATGGGCTTCAATCCAATGAAATTCTCTGCCTCTAAAGAATGGACGGGTCATCTTTCCTTCATATCGCCAAACTTGACAAGATTGATATCTCTTGAATGGTAAATCTTTATAGCTTCTAATCCAATAACTATACATGGGATATAAAGCAGTCTCACTGGTTGGGCGTAGAGCTAGTCGTTCATTAAAGGATCCAGAGCTTCCAGCTTCCGTGACCCAGAATACCTCTGGGGCAAAACCCTCAACGTGTTCCGCTTCCAACATTAAATTACTTTCAGGAATTAAGGAAGGCATTGTAACTGGTAAATGATCATTTTTTTCGAGTAAATCCTCGTATTTTCGATACATTTTTCTAATGGTTATGGTGGCCCAAGGTCTATAACACACAAATCCTTTTACATTATATCTAATATCGGCAAGATCAGCTTTTTCTATTATCTCAGTATACCATGCAGAAAAATCTTTTTCCTTGGATACCGTAATTCCAGTCAGAGGTACTTCTTTTTTCTTCTTTTTTGCCATGATAATTCATCTTATAGAATATTTCAAAAATTATTAATTTTTTTCTTAATTCATTCGTTCATGAGCAAAAAATTAGTAAATGACGAATCCATAACCGCATACATCGAAAGATTCAAGCAAATGGAAAAGTTCGGCTTTACTAAAAAGGGAGACGAATTATTTTTATCAAGATTAGTTGCCGAGTCTGAACAAGTTGAGAATCTGCACGTGAAATCCACAATCAACGACCTAACAATCCATAACGATGCTCCGTTAGATTTAGGTGGAAAAAGTGGATGTCCATCTCCCATGCAATCATTATTAGCAACTCATGCAAATTGCCTTGAAATCACGGCACTTCTTTATTTATCTTTCTCGGAAGTAAACGTGGATTCAATAAAAGTCAAAGTAGAAGCCACACTAGATAAGAGATCTGCCTTATCCACTAAAGAAGCTCCTTCACCGGGATTTTTTAACATGAGTCATACTTGGTATGTTAACTCAAGCGAAAAACCAGAAAAAATCGAGGAAGTTTTAAAACGAGTAGAAGAAATATGTCCCGTAGGAGGCACTTTACTGAGATCTCATGAATTCAAAAGTAAAATCGTTTATAATACAATCTAAAGATTATATAAAATATCAACTGTCTGGGAGTAATTTTAAATCTGTAATCACCATGTTTTCATTTACCCACACTTGATGGCCCTTTGATTCTATGTATTTTTTTAATTCCTCAATTATTCCCATTGTTTTAGCTTGATCTGATTTGAATCCGACCTGAATTATCGATCTTGCCTTATCAGAAATGCTTGAAAAATTAGTAGCGTCCGCTCTCTTAATTATTACTTCACCCGCCCCAGCTGTTTTTGCGATTTTCTTTATTTCCTCCTCTAGGGGGCCCACCGTGAAGAATTCTCGGCTCTTTTTATCAAACTTTTCGGCTATAATCTTCTCTAAATTGGCTCTAGATTTTTTATCATAAAAAGCAGTGAGCTCATTGGTACAGATTTGTTTATATTTCCCTGAAATGAGCATCTCTTTTTGTTGGATGAATTTAATCAAGGCATTATAGTATTCATCATCTAATTGTTGGAAATTCTCTACATTTCGG
>SDNN01000178.1 GCA_004524425.1 Promethearchaeota archaeon | reverse complement strand
AGAATGTTTCTTTCCACATCTTTTCTTAACTTTTCTTCAAATTCAGGAGTTATTTTTTCTACGGGTAATCTCATTTGAACATAAGTTAAGCCTGTGGTGGCTAATTCGGATTGAATTTCATCCTCCTTCTTTTCTTTTTTATCAAATGCTAAAAAAAAACTTCTTATGGTTTTTTGTTTAAAACTGGTTCTGCTCTCTGGCATGATATCAATAGATTCTTATTTTTCAAATTTTTAATAAAAAAAATTCTCAATTAGTTAAAGGTTTAATGAATTATTGGAATGATTAAAAGGGAATTTTAAACTATTATGTAGATATAAAAGATTATTCAATTTCTTCCTCAATCAAAAAATCTTCTTTTCTATATAATTTCTTACCAAATTCTTCAAATCCTATCCACTTTATAAACCTATATGAGATACTATTATCCTTATAAACCTCACATCTCAATTCTTTTACGTTAGGGTGATGTTCTTTTATGTGGTTCCATGCTGCCATTCCCAATACAGTTCCAAGGCCCTTGCGTTGAAATCTTGGCAATACACCTAAACCTGCAATAATTGCATACTCCTTATTATCACCTTCAAAATCTAAAATAACAAAACCCCCGTCTATTCCATACACCCGGGCAATTAAAAACACAGTATCTGGATCTTTAAAAATGGTCTTTAAAGAATCAATTTCAATTGGTCTAAAGGGCGTGTTGGCGGTTAACCATGCTTTATTATACATGGCCATCACGATTTTAAGATCTTGCTTAGTGGCCACCCGAATTTTAGCATGCATGAAACTTCGTTCAATTTTTTCTTTTAAGGAATTCTCAAATTCTTCTGTAATTTTTTCTACTGGTAAACGCATCTGGACATATATCATTCCCTCTTTAAAAGCCTCTTCTTGGATCTCGTCGATTTCTTTACCTCGATGTCGGGAACCTGGTTTAAATGTAGAAAAAAACTCTCGAATTCTTTTTTTTTTTAAGTCAAATTTAGTTTCAGCCATGATAAGATATTAAATTCATGAAAGTAAATTGAGTTTTGCTCTTATTTGAGATTCAATAAGATCATTAACTAGTCCTTTATTTCTTAAAATTGACATTCCCATTTGAATTTTTTTGTCAAAATTTGGATCTTTTATTAAGTTTTTACTTTCTATTGTAAATTCGAAGTTTGACCGAATTTTCATGTCTTCTTCCAATTTTTCATTCAACATATATTTTAACGTTATAAATGAGTCAGAAATGTATTCATAAAGCGAATTAATGCCACCAATATAACCTGGAAAGAGAAAATATATCTTTTCTTCCATGGAATCTTTATCCTCTACAAACATGGCATAAAGGGGCATGTAAATCCATTGAATTGGTTTGGAAAACAATTCATCTTGCGTATCCTTGATGGACCAGTTGGTTAGATCTTTAGCTTCTTGAAGACAATTATCCACTTTATTTTGAATGATTTCTTTAATTTTATGAAATAAATTTTCAATATCTTTTTGCCAGTCTTTCAATATATTTATTTTTTCTCCTTTTTCTTTTTCGATAATAGTTAGTTGGTTATCTCGATCTTTTAATTGTATTTGCAACTCCTCTTCGACTCTTTTTAGTCTATCTTCAGCTTCTGCATCAATTTTATGTGATTGCTCTTTAAAATCTTCGAATTTTTTATAAAGACTCTCGATGTTCTCCAAGAAAGCTTTTCCTTCTTTTCTCATGTAGTCAAAATGTTCTTCAAATGGCAAGACGAGATCTTCAAAAATTTTAGATCTCAAGTACTCCTCTTGCGTGAAAAATCTAGTTTTCTTCACCATTTCGTGCAAATTTCTTTCAGCGGTTTTAAATAGCACGGTAATGTTTTCTATTATTTTTTTTTTTTCATTAACTTTCCATTGGTCGATCTTGTCATTTTCAATTTTCAATTGTTCTTTTACTTGGTCATTATCAATTATCGAACTAGTCTTACTTAATTGAGAAGAAAATCTTAATTCTACATCTTTTAATTGAGCAGTTATATTAGTGAGCCACTTATTGACTTCATTTTCAATTAACTGAATTTGAGTCTTCCATCGAAGACTGTTTCCTTTCATGGTTTCAATTGTATTTCTATATTGTTCAGAAAGATCTAACGCATTTTCCGTCGTTAAACCTGTATCTAATGGCGCATATTCCGTTATTGGTAAATAATCTATGTGAGGAATTAGTTTAATTAATGAATTTAAATGTTCTGGATTGATCAATCCCTCAATAAATAAAGTCTGGAATTCAGATTCCTCTCCACTTCCAATTTCTTCCGCTTCCTTATCTTGATAAGTCAAAACGTCAATAATTCTTTTTAAGAGTTCAATTTGAGATCTATCTTCAACATTTCTGAGGATATGGCCAATTAATGGTTGCCTGGGAGGATTGCTAAATTTTCCTTTCTTTGAAAAAATTTTAAGCCCGTCAAGAATGACATGAGTTGATATAATTCCTTGAATACTTAATAAGGGCCAAAGTAACTTTGAAAAGGAAAGTATCTTTACATTTTCCAAATCCTTTGTTAACAAATAAAAAACAAGAGCTAATTCATCGTTTTCCTCTAGCTGAGGGGAATTAGGATCTTTTCCTAAAAAAAAGGGCATTAGATATTGATTTCCATGAATGGACATGTAATTTTAACCCTGATGATTTTTAATAAACTCGAATTAATTTTAATGGAATATTATTTAATGTATAGAGAATCTTATATTAAATTTTATTTTTTTCGTAAGAAATTATGGGGATAATGAAATTAAAACCAAGATTTGCATGTATTTCCAATTGAAAATCAAATGATTGAATTTTGTGTTTATCTTAACTGCTCGTAATTGTTTGCGATGACGATAATCAATAGAGATAATAATATTATTAAAGGCGGAACAGTTGACTCGAAATGATGCCATCCAATCGTTTCATACACCCCTTGGAGTATTCTACCTGCATAATAAAGAAAAAAGCCTATTGCATTTAACGCATACGACCTTCTCAGTACACCAAAGGTTCTTATAGCTAGATATAAGAAAAGAATTGGAATCACGGCTATAAATAATGGTACTAGGATGAAATTTAATACAAATCTGCCGATAGGATAACCAAAAACAGTAACTAACTTAACATTAAGATTATATCTCCTAACTATGGCCGGATCCATGAAGTAACTGTCTGGCAAGGTTAATGCAAGAATTCCAACAATTATTGGGCAAGCTATTAATAAGATTCTCAAGATTATCTTCATGTTTGGAGTAAGTTGAAATTCTTCAGCATCCTTTGCAGTATCTATCTTATCAAATTCCGTATCAGGTGGAAATAATAAAGTCCCCAGTACACCCATTAAACAAGCAATAGCTAACCAAGAAAAAAAGGTAGCTAAACGGTAAAATAACATGAGTAAAGATCCGAGGGACGCATTACTCATTCTTCCTTGAAGTTCTGGTAAGAAGAAATAATACCCGATAAAAAATACTCTTCCCGCTGCTAAAAATAAAAACAAGAATGAAAAGAATAACCAATAAAGTCTCATCGAAGTTCTATACCTCATTAATAAAAAAAATGCAAATAGAAGAAAATAATAGCCCACAATTACGAAATATAACCCCATTTCGATGGCGTCAAAAAAATCAAAATATCGGAAATTCTCTTCAAATAACATGATTAATCAGCATTAAATATGTATTTATATAATTTCAATTTTAATGATTTAAAATTATAATTTAATTATTATATCTTTTTATTCATTTTAAATATTAATTTTTCGAAAGCATTTAAAATCTGAAACTAAAAAAATTATGGAAAATTCTTTTATTGTAATATCAAGTTGGTTTTATAAAAAATGCAGATAGAAGATAACATTGAAACGTTTAACTCTCTTTTACGAAGGCGAGGATTCATCTGGGGCCCTAGTCCAGAGATTTATGGAGGACTTGCGGGATTTTATTCTTACGGACCGGCAGGTATGGCTTTAAAGAATAATATTCTTTCGATTCTAAGGACAGAATTACGAGCGTTTGGTTTTGGAGAGGTTGAGTGCCCAACAATAATGCCAGAGATAGTCTGGGAGGCGTCGGGCCATTTAGAGCGTTTTATCGATCCTGTCTTAAAATGTCCCAAATGTGATACCATCTATAGAGCTGATAAATTTCTGCAAGATAAACTTCCTGATATCATGATTCATGGAATGTCTAATGAAAAAATGGAAGAATTAATCAAAGAACACGACATCACTTGTCCAAAATGCGATGTGCATTTCAGTAAAATCGAAGAATATAATTTGATGTTAAAAACAAATGTAGGTGCTGGAACTGTAGCCTTTTTACGTCCGGAGACTGCTACTACGACTTATTTATTATTTAATCGCTTAGATCACGATGCAAGAAGGCAATATCCGATAAAGGTTTTTCAATATGGCAAGGCATATAGAAATGAAATATCTCCTCGACAGCAAGTTCTTCGAATGAGAGCCTTTGATCAATTTGAAATTCAGTTGTTCATTGGTAAAGAACAGGAAATGGCTTTTGAAGAGTATGATGATATAAAACATCACAAACTACCATTAGTAAATTGGAGATTACAAGAAAAAAACATTGATGAACCAGAAATGACTGCCTTAGACACAGCAATCAAGAATGGTATAATTAAAAAGCCTGCTTATGCTTATTGCTTGTATCTCGGTTATTACTTAACAAAAATTTTAGGTTTTCCAGATGACATAATAAGACTCAGGCAACATTCTCCAGACGAGCGAGCCCATTATGCAGATGATGCATGGGATTTAGAAATTAAGACTATACAGTTTGGATGGGTAGAAATTTGTGGTATACATGATCGTACTGATTATGACTTAATGCGCCACGGACAATTCTCCAATCAAAGTTTTGAAGTGCCAATGGGACAAAATCCGAACGCAAAAGAAATCCCCCAAATTCTCGAAATTGCTTTCGGGCCTGACAGAATTATTTACACTCTACTCGAATCCGCCTTTGAAGTGGAAGAAATTAAAAAAGGAAAAAAAACAAGAAACAGAATAGTGCTGCAATTAAAACCCGAATTAGCTCCTAATACCGTTTCCGTTTTTCCTTTAAAAAGAAATGAGGAACCAATTCGAAATCTGGCCAAAAAAGTCCATGAAGAACTAATTAAGAACAGGATTGCCACTTTTTATGACGAAAAGGGGGCAATAGGAAAGCTTTATCGGCGCCAAGATGAGCTGGGCACGCCATATTGCATTACCGTGGATTTTGATTCACTAAAAGATGACACTGTTACGTTGAGAGATAGAGATACCATGGATCAAGTAAGAGTTAAAATTTCTAACCTACCTGATATCATAAATGAAAAAATTTTTAGACTTAATAAATAAATAAAGATTTATCACGCTTCGCTATAGAAAATGTTTTTTAAAAATATAATATTTGTAAAAAAATAACTTATTGAATGAAAGATCTTTACATGAGTTTTATTAAAAACAATTATTTGTCAATTAAAAGGAAAAAAAGAGAAAAAAGGAGATTATTAAAGAAAGTAATCTGCCTTTTCATTATTCTTACCTTTTTATTAAATTTCATAATTATAAATGATTTAACTGATAAAAACCTAGTTTCAAGCGAAAATGATGAAGTGGATAAAATAATAAAAGAAAAAGAACCACCTAATAACCCATTACCATCAGCAAATGATCAACAAGATCCCTTTACGATAAATTTCGAAGATATGTGGAATGCTATTCGATTGAACTTTAAATCAAGCTGGCCATCCACGGGATTTAATGAGACTTATATCGGAGAGACGAACAATCCTTGGACTCCGATTGGTAATGATGTCAATT
>SDNN01000177.1 GCA_004524425.1 Promethearchaeota archaeon | reverse complement strand
GTTGATGATGAAAAGAAATATATCGTTGCATATAATAAAGATGATTGGGAAGAAGGCCCAGATGAAGAGAAACGGTTGATTGTTAGGTTATTCACCATAATGGAAGAAAAAATGGGGGTCGGAGAAGGTGGCAATTTCAGAGGCGGTTTAGAATTTAGTATGGCTCACTCTCTCGTACAAAGCATGGATGTGAGACATCCTGCACCCGTTTTCTTCATCCAAACTCCACGTACTACGAACCTTCCTCGCCTTGTAAGAAGTTATCGTTTTATTGGAACCAGATGGACATTCCCCCTCCTTCCAAGAAATAAAGATGATGAATTTATTGTGGTAGTAGCTAAAGGTACAATCGGGTTTGGTAATGATTATAATCTTTTCATTGGAAAAAAGAAAGTCGGAAGAGTTGACCACCAGAGAATGACAAAGGATGTAGAAATTGAAATTTATGATGAAGAGTATGCAAAAGATGTGGAATTTATTGATTACGTGGCTTTATTTGGTTGCGTTTGTTTCTTCATGAAAGAAGCCTATAAACTTGTTAAAAAATATTTCAAAGATATGCGAGATACAGGCGGAACAGAATATGTGCTTAAAAAACAAGAGTTAGACCTTTTCAAAAACCCTCGAATGATGAGGAGATAATTTATTTTTTATTTTATTTTTTTATGCTTTTTTTGATTTTGTTAGTCTAATGAGAGTTGGAATGAATTTAGGCAATTATGGGATGGAAACCTTTGAGGTAATATAATGTGAATGATTATTCAATTATCTAAAGATTTTTATTAAATTTATAAAATATAAATAGATTTTTAAGCTCCTTTTATTTCAATTTTTCTAAAGCTCGGAAATTTAACTAAAACATAATCAATACTTTTATCATTTGAACTTGATACCTAATATTTAGTGAGATTTAATTGAAAAACATGCTCTATTTTTTTCAAAATCGTACTATAGATTAGCATTTTAAAAAAAAATAAAAAATTGGTGATAATTTTGGATGATAAAGAATTAGAAGTTAATGAAATATTAGATACAACCGGACTTTTTTGTCCTGAACCGTTATTTGAAGTTAGAAACTTAAGTGAAAAAGTAGAAATTGGACAATGTTTTAAAGTTCTGGCTGACGATCCTGCTGCTGAAGAGGATTTAACTAGATGGGCTAAAAGAACTGAAATTGAAATTATAGATTTTAAGAAAGATGGAGATCTATTAACATTTTTATTCAAGAAAAATAAATAAAGGAGAGGTGGTAAGTTTGGGAGATGGAAAAAAGAACCTTCTTTACGTTCAGACGAGTGACAACCCGGAAAGGCAATATTCCCCATTAGTTCTAGCTCAAACCGCTAAAGCAATGGATCTTGACGCCACTGTTTATTATCTAGGCACCGGATTAAAAATACTAAAACCTGGCGAGGCAGAAAAAATAAAATTGGGAGATTTTCCAAGCGTTAAGGAGATGATTGATAAAACCTTGCAAATGGGAGTTGAAATTTTGGTTTGTGAAGCTTCTAAAAGAATGCTGGGGTGGGAAAAAGTAGAATTAATTCCTGGAGTGAAAATTGTAGGAGCAGCTACTTTAAATGACCTGGTTCTTGAAGCAGATGGGACATTATGGTTCTAAATAATACATTATATATTTTTTTTATATTAAAACAAAAATTCTAAAGAGGTTAGTTAAATGAATGTTTATCTTGATTATCAAGCAGCAAAACCAGTAGATAAAAGAGTTTTGGAAGAGATGCTTCCCTATTTTACCGAAAAATATGCAAATCCTGCATCATTGCATTGTGAAGGTGATGTTGCAACCGAAACCTTGGAAAAATCTCGACAAAAGGTTGCTGAGTTCATAAATGCTCCAAACAGTTCAGATATTATTTTTACTGCGAGTGCTACGGAATCAAATAATTTAGCTCTCATTGGAGCTGCGATGAATAGAAAAAGAAAGGGAAATCATGTAATTATTTCTGAGATTGAACATATTTCCATTTTAAATATTGCTAAATATTTAGAACGACAGGGATTTGAAGTCAGCAGAGTTCCCGTGGATCAGTATGGAATTGTTCGACTTGATAAGTTACAGCGTCTAATTAGAGACAATACTATTCTTATATCTATTTCAACTGCTAGCAATGAAGTAGGCTCACTCCAACCAATACAAGAAATAAGTGAAATTGCTTCAAAGAAAAGTATTTTATTTCATGCTGATGCGGTAGCTAGCGAAAGTACCATTCCAATGGATGTTCAAAAGATTCCAATTGACATGGTTACATTCTCCTCAAATGATATTTATGGTCCAAGAGGGGTGGCAGCCTTGTATTTAAAAAAAGGAGTAAGAGTAAACCCAATAATTATAGGTGGAGGTCAAGAGAGGGGGATGCGTTCTGGATCTGAAAACATGCCCGGAATTGTAGGTTTTGCTAAAGCTGCTGAAATCATGAAATCAGAAATGATCGAAGAAGCATCAAGATTAAAATCATTAAGAGATAAAGTAATCAAAGATGTTATAGAAACAATACCAAAGTCTTATTTGAACGGTCACCCTGAAAAAAGACTTCCCAATAATGCTCACTTCAGATTTGATTATATAGAAGGCGAATCTCTAATCTTGGGATTGAAGGATGAAAACATTGGGGCTGCTACTGGTTCGGCATGCTCCTCGAAAACATTAGAGCCCTCTCATACCTTAATCGCAATGGGCTTGCTTCACGAGGAAGCGCATGGAAGCTTGTTATTATCTTTAGGGCGTTTTACAGAAGAGTCCGATATAGATAAAATTTTAGATAAATTGCCCGGCATAGTTAAAAGATTAAGAGTGTTATCTCCTTTAACTCCACCTGAACTATTAAAAAAATACGAAGAGGTGTAAATAAAACATGAAATCAACTCAATATTCTGAAAAAGTTTTGGATCATTTTCGAAATCCGAGGAATGTAGGAGTTATTGATGATCCTGATGGATATGGAAAAGTAGGAAATCCCGTTTGTGGGGATTTAATGGAAATGTTCATAAATGTAAGTAAAAATGAAAAAGGAGAGGAATTTATCGAAGATATTAAATTTAGAACCTTCGGTTGCGGTTCAGCCGTAGCCACTTCTTCCATGATCACCGAAATGGCATTGGGAATGAAGTTGGATGAGGCATACGAAATCTCGAGACAAGACGTGGCTGATGAGTTAGAAGGATTACCTCCTATCAAAATGCATTGTTCTAATTTAGCTGCTGATGCTTTAAAAGCAGCTATCGATAATTATCGACTGGGAACTAAACCTGAAGTAGAAATTGCAACATCATGTCAAGCAAGAGATATAAAAGTAATTTTAGGATTGGAAGAATTTGTTGAAAAAGGAGTTTACAAAAAAATTGAAGACATGGATACTTTTAAAAACAAAAGGGTTTTAGTAGTCGATACGGGGGATGAGTCAATAAAAGTAGCATTAGAATTAATTAAAATTACAGGAAGAATTATATTAGTTACTTCAAGTAAATCCACGCCTGGCACGACGGAATTAAAGAAACGTCTCAAACTTTCTGACATAAAGATTCTTTATGAATCCGAGCTAATTGAGATCAAGGGAGAATTGGACGAGGTAGAAAAGGTTATCATACATGACCATGATGAGGACGAGAATTATGAGTTATTCGTCGATGCTGTCATATTGCTTGAAGATTAATGATTCTCCTTTTTTTAAAAGTAGAATCCTTTGAAAGTTTTATCTGAATTTTTTAAATCTCTTCTCTTAATTTAAGAATTTTCTTTTTTAATTTTTTGATTCTAGGATCTGTTATGTTATAAATTAAGAATCCTTCAAGAATTTTTATTCCTTTTTGGAAATAATTGATTGCATTGATATAATCATTGTTTTTCTCTGCCTTTTCGCCAGATTCCAAAATAAAATCGAGTTCTACTTCTTTCGCCTGCTTTTCTAATTCAAATAACGATTTTGAAATTTTTTGCTCCTCATTTTTAAATTTAAATTCCCTTGCTATAAAAAGCGCCTTATTGTAATCATTCCGAGCTACTTCGTAGGTCGAGGTTTTTTCTGAACTTCTAGCTTTTTTTATGAAATTTTTAATTGCTTTTTTCGCCGAAGAATCATCCATCTCTCTTACTTGTTCCTTTAATTCATTGATATTAATGTCACCAACGATAATTGACGAGATGGGCCTTATCTTTTTGGTTTTATCATTGATGAGCTCTTCTGAACTTTCAATGTGATTAGCAATAACTTCTAAAGATATAGGCTCAATAACTCTTTTCTCAAACAGTTGATAAATCTCGTAGAGAATGATCTTAGCATCAAGGTTGACTATTTTTTTTAATCTATCGAGTAATGTATTTACATAAAAAAATGATTTGGACGCTAGAAGCTCTTGGATTAAATTAATAATTGCCTTTTGAACTTGATTCATGTTAATTTTTTCCAATACCTCTGGAGGTATGGCATGAGCCAAAGTCATGGGAAACATTAAATTAATATTGAATGAATTGATGATGAAGTCGACCATGTTTTCTGATTTAAAGGCTCCAGTTTTCTGAAGGTTTTCTAACGGTTCTTTAAATTGAATTTCAAACTCCTTTAAGAATCGTGATACAGATGATTTCATGTTATTGGATGCTTTTTGATCCAGAACAAAACAAAATCGCACGTAATTTCCATTCTTCAGTAGAATATTAAATCGTTCATATTGTAGTTCATAGAATGGATATTCCAAATGAGAATTATTACCAAAATTTAATTCTTTTTCAGACTCGGAAAATGTTATATTTGCTTGAATAAAACCGCTCAATAATTCACTATTTATATTGACTGTTGAAACAGGATAATTTAATAAAGCCAATCCCGAATGTTTGTCCATGATAATGACGTGTTTGATATTTAAAATGTCTAAAAATTTTTTCCAAATTCTCTCGTGTTCTATTTGAGCACTTTTTTCTTTAGATTCAATCAAGTAAATAGTTGTATTAGAATTTATATCAAATCCAAATTCTTTTAATTGGTTCAATAAGCATTCCTTACATGTAAGGGTCTTTTTGGGACAATCTTCTCTATTATATCCACAATTAAATCCCAAACCATTAATCACGAGATATACCATGAGCTAAACCTTGATTGCTTAAAAGAATTGTTCGTTAAATCGGGAAATACAATTATTCCATATTCTTAACTCTTATAATCCTTAGTTTGTAGTGTTTTTAGGATTTATAAATTTTCTTCTTTTATTCTGCTAGAATATTAGAGGAGAATCAAATTATTTCAAAAAAAGATTTTATTAAGTTAATTCAATTTAAATTATTTTTTCAATAAAAATTGATTTTGATTATTTTGTTCTCCCAATTTAAAATTTATTGTTAATCTCAACCTCTAGGTAAATTTAACTACTTCTTATAAAGAAATAAATATTTAGTTAACTTCTAATTATAAATGACTAATCGAACGATTGATTTACCTGACCATATTTATAAAGAGCTGATAAAATTAAAACGAAAAGATGAATCCATTTCTGAGGTTATTTCTCGTTTAATTAAAAAAGAAAAACCAATAAGATCTATTAAAAAGTTTGCTGGTATTTTTAAAATTCTTCCGAAGAATGGGAAGCCATTGAAAAAACTATTTATAAAGATCGTTTAAGGCAAGCTGAAGAGAGAACTCTTAATTTTTAATTCAATTATATGATGAGATATGCCAATATTAGTATCTTGCATAATTATCTTTCTCTCTAAATTATTTATGATCACGAAATATTAGTTGAAATTTCTAACAAAATTTTGAAAACAAACCAAAGAAAATAAAAAAAGTTATGGTAAAAAAAATTTCCTAAATTTGATTCATTATTTGATTCCGTATTTCTTTTTCCATTCTT
>SDNN01000176.1 GCA_004524425.1 Promethearchaeota archaeon | reverse complement strand
GGAGGATGTAAATTCATGGGAATGGTTTTAACTGCTGATGACTGGGCATCTTTGATTGAAAAGCTTATGGGTTATCCGTTTTCTGCTGAAGACTTTAGGAAAACCGGAGAAAGAATCTATAATTTAGCTAGAATTTATAGTATAAGAGAAGGTCTCTCACGGAAAGATGACACCTTACCAGCTAGACTTTTAGAAGAGCCAATGCCCGAAGGCCCTGCAGAAGGCCATGTAGTAGACTTGGATCCAATGTTAGATGCTTATTATGATTATCGCAAATGGGATAAAGAAACTGGAAAACCAACCCAAGAAAAATTGAAGGAACTTGGTCTCGAGTGGGCAATAAAAGATATATACTAATTTTTTTTATTTTTTATTTACAGAGGGAATTTTATCATGTCCGATGAAAAGAATTTATCATATTCAGATAAGCCCTGGGTAAAAAGTTATAAATTAGGACCATTCAATCTTGCTCAGACCATGGCGCCTTATCCAGAAATTTCGGTCTATCAATTTCTTGAGGATGCAGCCCGAGATTATCCCGAAAGCATAGCAATTAAGTTTCTTGATGAGGAAATAAATTACAAAGAATTAAAAGACAAGGCAGATAGACTTGCATCTGCTCTTTCAGATCTGGGTGTTAAAAAAGGTAGTTTAGTGGCTACGATTATCCCTAATAGCCCGCAATTCGTCATTTCTGATTTTGCAATCTTGAGATTAGGGGCAGTACATGTGCCTCTTAGTATATTACATAAAGCACCCGATTTATTATACGAGCTCGGTGAGTCTAAAGCCGAAACCGTGATTTGTTCCTATAGACGTATTGAACGAATCATGGAAATAAAAGACAAAACTAATGTTGAACGGATTATTTACTCTCCAGTTCCCATATTTCCCGACTACGAATTACCAGAAATCGAAGAAACTCATGGAGCACTTAGTTTCGAGAAATTAATAGAAACTCACGAGCCTAATCCCCCTGACGTTCACATAAATCCAAAAGAGAATTTAGCAGAATTGCCTTTTACAGGAGGGACTACGGGACTTCCAAAAGGAACAATGCAAACCCATTATAGTATAACAACTAATATCATTCAAGTATTTAAATGGTACATGAAACCCCTTGAGGCAGCCACTAAAGGAAAAGCTGGTGTAGTAATATGCGTTCCAGTCTTTCATCAATATGGGCATTGGATTACATTCGCAGCAGTTTCTATGGGAATGAAAATGTTTTTAGTTGATCCAAGGGATATTAAGAGAATTATTGAGATTATAAAAAAATTCAGACCATTCATGGTATGTGCAGTTCCTACTCATTACATGCTCTTTTTAAAACAAGAAGGTTTTCCAAGAATGCCAACCTTTTATTATTCAGCAGCAGCAGCACTCCCTGCTGAAGTTGCTGAGCAATTCGAGAAAAAAACGGGGGTTCCCATGGGTGAAGGTTACGGAATGACAGAAGCAGCCGTGACACATATAAATTTAACAGCTCTCTCAAAAGTAACGGGTTTTATGGCGAATGTTAAGCGGAGTATAGGCATTCCAGTTCCCGATACTGATGTTAAAATCGTCGATCCTGACACGGATGAGGAAGTACCATTTGGAGAGGCAGGAGAGATTTTAATTAGAGGCCCCCAAATCATGAGTGGATATTGGCCAACTTCAGGCAAGGGATTGACGAATGATGGATGGTTACGCACTGGAGATATTGGAAAAATGGATGAAGATGGATTCTTCCACATTGTTGATCGGATTAAAGACATGATTAATGTGTCTGGCATGAAAGTATATTCAAGAGTTTTCGAAGATATTTTATATGAACACTCTGCAGTCAATGAGGCCGCCATTATCGGCATCCCTGACCCAGAAAGACCAGGAAGTGAAAGAGTAAAAGCCTTTGTACAATTAAAACCGAGTCAACAAGATAAGGTTACCGAAGAGGAATTGATTGAATATTGTAAGGAGAAATTTCCTGCATATGCAGTTCCTAAATCTATTGAAATTCGCAAATCTCTTCCTTTAACTCTAGCCATGAAGATTTTCAAGAGAAAATTAAAAGATGAAGAATTAGCGAAGATGAAAGCAGAAGGAATGATCAAATAGCTTCTTCAACATCACTTATCTTAATATTTATTTAAAATTTGTTGCCTTATGGGTGAAATCGTAGAAATAAGAATTATAAATGGAACTTTTTTTAAAATGTCTTTATGAGCGTTATTTTGTCAAAAAATATGGTTTAGAATAGACAATTAATAATATTTATTAATTCTACTATCTATGTTTTTACAATATTTAAAAAAAGTGAAAAAAATTGGGAGCCAAATATTCAGATAAACCATGGCTAAAATCGTATAAGATGGGACCATTTAATCTTAAGCCCACAATGAAACCATATCCAGAAATTAACCTGTATCAATTTCTCGAAGATTCAGCGGCAAAATATCCAGATAACATTGCTATCTCTTATGCTGGTGATGAATTAAATTATACAGAATTAAAACTCAAGGTAGATAAACTTGCTAGTGCCCTTGTAGATTTTGGAATCAAAAAAGGAGACATGGTTGCATCGGTCCTTCCCTCATGTCCAGAATTTGTTTTAATTCATTTTGCAGCCTTTAAAATTGGTGCAATACATGTTCCCCTCAGTGTTCTGCATGCAGCTCAAGATTTAGAATATGAGTTAAAGGAGAGTGGTGCCGAAATCGTGTTATGCTCATATCGGCGTCTTGAACGGTTAAACGAAGTAAAACCAAACACCAAAATCAAGAAAATAATTTATGCGCCAACAAAATTGTTTCCGGATTATGAGCTACCAGAAATGGATAAACCCCAAGAAGATGGATATTTTTTATTAAGCGATTTGATTGAGAAACATGAGCCTCATGCTGAAAAAGTAGATATAAATCCAAAAGAAGATTTAGCCCTACTTTCTTTTACGGGAGGAACAACGGGTCTTCCGAAGGCAACAATGTTAACTCATTATAATCTTTCATCAAATGTAATCCAATTATTTCATTGGATGATGGATCCCTTAAAATCTGGAATTATTGGAAAAGCGGCTATAACTATATGCGTTCCACTTTTTCATGCGTATGGTCAAATCTCCATGCATGTCTGTATTTCATGGGGATTGAAAATCTTGTTAATGGACCCCAGAGATATGGTAAAAATAGCGGAAACTATAAAGAAAGTGCGCCCTTTTATGGTTTTAGGAGTACCAACGCATTATATGTATTTGATCAAATTAGATATTCCAAAAGCACCCATCTTCTATATCTCTGGAGCAGCTCCATTACCACCCGAACTTTCTGATGATTTCTCAAAAAAAACGGGAGTACCAATGAGTGAAGGTTATGGCGCAACCGAAGCGAGTGCAAATACCCATATCAATCTATCTGCTATTTCAAAAGTCACCGGGTTCATGGCATCAACTAAGACGGGAATAGGAGTTCCAGTGGCAGATACGGACGCAAAAATCGTAAATCCAGACACCGGAGAAGAAGTTCCAATCGGAGAACCCGGAGAAATATGGGTTCGTGGTCCACAAATAATGAAAGGATATTGGCCAACTCCAGGCAAGGGATTAACTGAAGATGGTTGGCTTAAAATGGGAGATATTGGTATCATGGATGAGGATGGATATTTTAAAGTTGTCGATCGTATTAAAGAAATGATTAACGTTTCAGGAAATAAGGTATATTCAAGGGTCTATGAGGACATGTTGTATGAACATGAGGCCGTAAGCGAAGCAGCCATCATAGGAATACCAGATCCGGAACGTCCTGGGAGTGAAAGGGTTAAAGCATTTATTCAATTGAAACCCGATTATGAGGGCAAGGTCACCGAAGAGGATATAATTACTTTTTGTAAAGAGAAATTTAAACCTTATGCGGTGCCCAAAGCCGTGGAGTTTAGAAAAAATTTGCCATTAACATTGGCAATGAAGATTTTTAAGAGAAAATTAAAAGATGAAGAATTAGCTAAAATGAAAGAATAAGGATTAATTAAATAATTCTTTCAAAATTTCTTTTTTTTTTGATGTATTATGGAAAAAATCAAGGTATCAGTGAAATTTTTTGCGTATCTTAGTGATTACATAGATGATAACGTCCTTGAACTTGAACTTGTTGAAGGAGCGAACATCTCCAACCTTTTAGATTTTTTATGTAAGTCCTACGGCATTCAGGATATATTATTTGATAATCATGAAAAATTGAAATCATGGGTTAGTATATTAAAAAATGGGAGAGAAATACATTTCTTAGAGGGACTTAAAACTAAGCTTAAAAATGGTGATGAAATTGCAATATTTCCTCCAGTAGCAGGTGGTTAATGTACCATGCTTTTTATAAAAAGCATTTCGTATGAAATTGAGCCATAAAAAAAAAACTTTTTATTCGATTCATTTCTGTACATCCAAAACTTTTTTATAGGAATTTGGACAATTTAAAAATTAATACTTTCTAAGTTATTAAAAATATCTTCGATTAAAAACAAGAATATTTTTAGAAATCTAACTTAAATTGAAACAAAAATTTAATATTAATTAGGAGTGAATGTAAAATGGCAAAATTCGCAACTCAAGAATGGGCTGACCAATACGTCAAAGCCATCAATGATAATAAAAATTATAAAGAAGCCGCTGGTCCAAGTGGATTTCCCCCCAATGGATGGGAAGGTGATTTTATTTTTGAAATTGAACCTAGTGGACCTGTATCTGACAAAATAACCATGTGGATTGGATTATATCATGGTGACTGTACAGGAGCAAAGATTTTAGATGAGGGCGAAAAATGGAAGCTCTTAAAACCGGGAGAGGAAAAAAGTGGAGACATAGATTATGAAGTGGAATTTGTATACAGCGCAAAGTATGATAGCTGGGTCAAAATTTTAAAGAAAGAATTGGATCCAATCCGAGCATTGCTATCCGGGCAAGCCAAGTTACAAGGAGACATGGCAAAAGTCATGAGAGCCACCAAGGCGGCTCAAGAACTCGTGAATAGTACCACAATGTTCGAAACAGAATTTTGGTAATAAAAAAATTATTAAATTATTTTTTTTTTCTGATTATTTCTATTAAATTATTTGATTAATAATTCATTTCAAATCAGGATCAAATGGATAATTTCTAAAAAAAAGAATAATTACAATATATAAGATATTTACGTAAAATATAAAAATTAACCGTCTTGTTTTTATTTTAGCAAGTAATTATTAGATTAGGCAAAGAGTATGACCGTCAGCGAAGGTAGTTCGGCAAAATTAGTATATGAATTTAAAGAAGGGAAGAAGGAATTAAAAAATCTTCTTGGTGGTAAAGGAGCTAATTTAGCAGAAATGACAAAAATGGGATTAAACATTCCTCCGGGATTTACTATAACCACTGAGGCGTGTCTGTCTTATTTTGAAGACCCAGATATGGTAATGGAGCAATTAAGACCTTTAATACTAGAGAAATTAAAGGAATTAGAAAAGCTCACTGGTAAAGAATTTGGTTCTGATAAGAATCCCTTATTAGTAAGTGTGAGATCTGGTGCTCCAATGTCCATGCCCGGCATGATGGACACCGTCTTAAATTTGGGACTTAATGATAACAGTGTTATCGGTTTAGCAACTCAAACAGATAATCCCAGATTTTCTTATGATTCATACCGGAGGTTCATTCAGATGTTTGGGGATGTGGTGATGGGAATAGGAGATGAAAAATTTGAAAGAATTTTAAATAAATATAAAAGAATCATTGGTAGGAATGCCCAAGACACGGATTTACAAGTAAAAGATTTACAAAACATAATTGCAGATTATAAGGCTTTATATGAAAAAGAGGTTGGAAAACCTTTCCCTCAAGATCCTTATGAACAGCTATTTCTGGCAATTGAAGCTGTATTTAAATCATGGAATAACAAGAGAGCCATAACTTATAGGAATATTAACAATATTCCAAATTTTGGTACTGCGGT
>SDNN01000025.1 GCA_004524425.1 Promethearchaeota archaeon | reverse complement strand
GATCATTTCGGTGGAGAGTACATGGGGGACATCTTAACAAAAGAAATTAATGAGAAAATAAAGGAAATAGAACTTAAACATTCAATGCCATCAAAAAAGAAAGGACCTGAAAAAACTAAATATAAGAAAAAAAGAAAAAAAAAGAAGAGAAGAGGCGAGAATAATTGAGTAGAACGGATATTAGAAATCATCCTAAATTTGAAAATGTTTATATTAGTGGACCATTAGAGAATGCAAAAATGTATACCAAGAATCTTACTCCAGGTCAAAACGTATATGGAGAGAAGCTTGTTGAATACAAGGGAATAGAGTTTAGAGAATGGGACCCCTATAGAAGTAAATTGGCGGCTTTAATTTCAGAAAATCCAATTACTAATTTTTTATCTCCTGATGCAAAATTCTTGTATTTGGGAGCGGGATCAGGAACAACTATTTCCCATCTTTCTGATATTGCTGAAAATGGTTTAATTTATGGAGTAGAATTTGCCGAGCGCAGTATAAGACAATTAATTCAAAACACCTCAAACCGAAAAAATATCATTCCCATATTAGGAGATGCTCGATTCCCGGAAAGCTATGCAAAATCGATATATACGGGAATTGACTGCATCTATCAAGATGTGGCTCAACCAAATCAAGCACATATTGCCATAGCAAATTCAAACTATTATTTAAAAAAAGAGGGCATGGCAATTGTGGCCCTAAAATCTCAATCAATTGATAGTGTTTCCAAACCTGAAAAAGTGTATAAAAACGAGAAAGAAATATTAGAAGCTGGTGGTTATAAACTCGTTGAAAGCATTAACATTCATAAATATGCTGCGAATCATCTCATACTTATCATAAAAAGAAACATCACCTAAAAAAATCAGTAATTTTCTTATTTTCGACCTCTTCTTCAAATATTTTTTTAGTTGTTTCCCATGATCTTCGAATAAAACCAGGTATGCTTTTATTCTCCCTTATCCATTTTCTCATAAAATCCGTAGTTCTTTTATCCGAGGGATATCCAGAGCCCATATTTCCATATTTTTTATTCAATTCCACCATCATGGAATCTCTTTCGTGTTTGGCAATAATTGAAGCTGCGGACACAATGGGATAAATATCGTCTGCTTTATGCTTGGAAATCAATTTATTGGGCGTGAAGTTTAATAAATTTTTCATGGATTGCCCAAATCTTTTTTCATTTACATCCACGGCATCAATGTATATCTCGTCTGGTTTTAATTTATTAAGGATTTCTGCCATTTTCAATTCTTCCAATCTATTTAATGTCAGATTCAATTTTTCTCTATTGTCAATTTCTTGAACTGTTATTATTATTAACTCATAAGAATGACATTCACTTCTTATTTTTTCAGATAGATCTTTTCTCTTTTTAGCAGTCAATTTTTTAGAGTCTTTCACTCCGATTTTACTTAGATAGGAGAGCTTGGAATCTAAAAAACATACACCACAAATTATAAGTGGACCTATCGCTGGGCCTTTCAGCACGTGATTCGAATAGGATCATGTTCTGCCAGCCTCATCTATTCCACATATCAACGAATCAGCCATTTATATCAATTTATGACAATATTAATGCATGAAAATAAGTAAATTTTAGTAGTTATTTATAATTATTTTGCCTAAATTTTAAGTATTTAACATTTTCGTTATATTAATTTTAAATTTAGTTTAAATTGTTCTATTTAGATAAATATAACGAACTTAACATGGAAGAATTGTTATCATTTCAAGTCTACAGCATTGAAAAGAATGAAAATTTAAATTTCTTGGCTGATAAAGCCTGGATAAGAAATAATAGAATCTACTTTAGAATTCTAGAAAACTTATCCATGGATGAAGATGATTTGAAAAAGGAAAGAGAGCCAAATATATATTCGATTAATTTAAATGAAATTTACAGTATTAGATGTAGAATCTATTTTTAATTATTAGTTTTGAATAAATACTTCTTTAAAAGTTCTGAATTTCTTAAAAATATAATTCAGATCAATTTTCATGTACAATTTCCTTAAAATCTTCTTCATTATCCACCTGTTCCAAATTTTTGACCTTTATAACGGGAAGTTTAACTCTCTTAAAAATACTTGGGATTTTAAAATCGTTATTTACAATAAAAAGTGCATTTTTATGAACCATGTTAGCAAATGATCTTAGATATTCAAGATTTAACTTGTTAATTTTAGCATTTTCTTGAGACAATCCAGAGAATAGAGGATAAAACTCACTATCAGACTTCAGAAAAAAATCCTTGGAACATATCGAAAATTCAAAAGGCACTTGACCTCTTTTATACCAAATAGTTGTGATTCCAATATCCTTAAAAATTTCTTGCAGATGAGATTCAAAATCAGTCAATTCTCTTGTTTTTATAAAATCTTTGTTTTCAAAGTCAAGTTCAAAATGCCATTCAAAGACGTTAATTTTTTTAAAAATTGTTTTTTCCTGGAGGGTATCAAGTAATTCTTCAGCAATTTCTTGTGAAGGTCGTAAATTTTCATTTTCATAAGAACATAGAGTTCTTTTGGTGACTCCCAATTTTTCAGATAATTTTCTCCGAGAAATATTTTTTTGTTCTCTCAGGGTTTTCATTAAATCTCCATTTAGAAAAACCACTTTACCCCCTTTCCTACTCAAGTAGTAAGGATAAATATCATCATTCAGAATTTTGAATAATGTCTTGACTGAAATAAATGGTAAATCATCTCGTATATATATGGTATTGTCTTCTAAATTGTGATATCTATTTTTGATTCCGATTAAGATTGGCTTACAATTCAATAACTGGCATAAAACTTTTATGTTTTCAATGACAGATTCATTCAAATTATCGATATTTGGAAATACTTTTACTAAATAAAACAAATTTGACTTTTTCACTAAAAAATCAAAACAAAACTTGCTCTTTTTGTTTTCTGCGTGATGAAATGTTAATAATTCAAAGTTCTGTTTTTTGAAAATTGATTCAATATCGTGAAGAATATTATATATCATTATATCAATTATATATCTACTAAAAATGAATAAAAAACTTTTCCAATTATATCAAATAAATTAACTTTAATTATTTTAAAGAAATTTTCTTCAAAAAAATGCATTTTCATCCCATAAATTTTTGATAAAGATTTTTTATAAGTTTGAAGAAAACCTTTTTTCTTTAAAAACGAATTTTTTTTATGAAATAAATATTTTAATAAATACTTTAAAATTATCAAGATGTCAGTAAAATGTTAAAAATAGATAAAGCCAATTTTGAACCTATAGAAAAGAGTGATTTTCCAGAGATAGTAGAAAGAAAGGGTATTGGTCATCCCGATTCGGTTTGCGATGCTGCAGCGGATGCGTGTTCGAGAGCCTTATGTAAGTATTATTTTCAAAATTTTGGTCGATATTATCATCATAATGTTGATAAAGCAGTTTTAGTGGGAGGTATTTCAAAACCAGAACTTGGCGGGGGCATCATTTTAGAACCCGAGTACTTCTTGATTGTCGGGAGGGCAATCAATCAGATACTAAGAGAGAATAAGCTTGAATACATTCCAGTAGCTACAATATGTCTTGATGCTTGTAGACAAGTTGTCGGAGATATTTTTCGTAATATCGATATTAATTCAAATCATCATATTCAATTTGATTATGCTGTAAGACCCGGTTCTATTGATTTAACTGGGGTGTTTGAGGAATCCGACGCTGTAGAACAAGTTCCTTTGGCAAATGATACTAGCTTTGGCGTTGGTTATGCACCATATTCTGATGTTGAGAAAATAGCACTCGAAGCAGAACGTTTACTCAATTCTGATACGTTTAAAGATAAATGTCCAGCTTCTGGTGAGGATATAAAAGTAATGGTTCAAAGAGTAGAAAATGACATAGATATTACAGTATGCGGTGCAATGGTGAGTAAATACATTCACGATAAGGATGAATATGTAAATTATACCAATCAAATGAAAGACGCGGTATTGGATTTAGCAGCAAAGATAATCCCCAAACGAAATTGTAATTGTTCGGTTAATGTGGGAGATAATATTGAAAAAGGAATTCTTTATTTAACCATAACTGGAACTTCAGCAGAAGCAGGTGATGACGGAGAGGTAGGAAGAGGAAACAGATCTAATGGACTAATTACTCCCTGTAGGACAATGAGTTTGGAAGCTGTTTGTGGTAAAAACCCAATCAATCATGTTGGCAAGATCTACAATGTGTTGGCTACAGAGATGGCTAGAGAAATCAATGAGAGAGGACAAGGTGACATTATAGAAGCCCATGTAAAACTATTATCTCAAATTGGGCGTCCAATCGATGATCCTTGGATAAATTCTATTAGCTTAATAACCGCAGATAACGTCAATTTCAATAGTGTAAAAAAAATAGGAGAAGAAGTCTCCATGGAATTTTTATCAAAAGAATATCTCATAAATTTGAGAGAGCGGCTAATAGCGGGAAAAGTTCAAGTATTTTAAAAGAATAGTGTTGATTATTATCTTTTTTATTTCTTTTTTTCTTTATTTAAAATGAGATTTATAACAAAAATGGAAAAAAAACGATTTTAATATCATGAGCCTTGATAAATGGATTAAAACTGATGATGAAGAAGAGCAAGATAGTGAAGGGAAAAAGCACGACAAGTTAAAAAGCTCGAAAAGTTCAAAAGCTAAAATTAAAAAAGGTACAAAAAAAAAAGGAAATCAAAATACTCAAGCCTTGGAGAGTCATAAACTCAAAAAATTCACTCTGATTTGTTCAAAAAAATCATGCGGATATCAGAAAACTTTAATGAAAAAAAACTTGAGCGATAAAGACAGAATCTGTCCAAGATGCAAAAACCAAATGAAAATTAAATAAGATATTCTTACAATAAATATAAAGATTTGAAAATTTCGATATGTTTTTCATTGCAATAATTATTTTAATACTTTAATATCTGGACTATTAAGATCAAAACGAGTTTCACAAAACGGGCAAGTATCTTTTTTCTTGGTAAATTTCAAGATGAGGTATCCAATGCCAAAAGTAAATAAGAATAAAAAACACAGTAATTCATTATATTTCTGATTAAAATGACGTCTTGTAAGTTCAACTTCTCTTTCACAAGTTTCACAATATACTATTCTCTTTACCGTAATGATCAACTCATGATTAAATTCGATTAATAAGTTAATTTAATGCTCATTATTATATTTAATTTTTGAAAGCTTTAAAGCATAAAAAATGTTGATTTTTCAAATTATTTTTCCGTGTATTCGTTTTTTTTCTTGTTTATTTTCTTAAACTTTTTAGCAGGTCTTCCAATATAAATCCAATCAGCTTCAAGATGTTGGTTAATTTCAGTATAACTGCCCATTCCCAGAATGGCTCCTTTTTCAACTACTGTACCCGGTGCAATTATACTGTAGGCTCCAATCGTACAACGCTCTTTTAGAATAACTTTTTTAATAAGTAAATAGTCACCAAATATTATCGAGCTCATGACAATTGAACCTTCTCCTAAAATAGTTTCTTCACCAAGCTCAATAAAGTCGGTATCTATATAACTGTCTAATATTCCTGAACTATTTGGTATTTTTAAATCACATATTCTCAAAGCTAATACTTTTGCCCATGGTAATGGAAAATAATTAAAAACTTTGAAAACACATTTTTTAATCGTTTTTCTTAAATGATAGAAAAAATAATCCTTATCCCTTTTGATATCTCTTTTAAATATTCCCTCCTTCGGTTCATGTAAGAGATTAATAATGGTTAATAAAATCTTACTGACTAAAAGTAATATTAAAACAAAAATGACATAATAGAACAAAATTAAGAGGGGTAAAATTAAAAGAAGTATTAATGGGTTAAAAATATCATAAAAAAACTGAAAAAAAATCAGTATAATTGAAATAGTAGGTAAGAGAGATAACCACATTAGGATAAAATTTATCACAATGAAATTTTTTTCTTTTTTGTTATTTTCAGTGATAAGTGTAGTATTAATTTTATAATCTAGCAACGCATATCCCCATAAAACTCTTTCATTTTCCCTAAATCAAGATTGAATAATTTTAATAATTCATCTTCGGTTATTTTGCAAATTGGAGCATCAAAATAAATTGAATTTTGAGCAAGTTTTTCACCTTTAGAGGTTATTGATAGCGGCAATAAATCAACGTTGTTTTCGATAATAGTCCCTGGAGCAATGCAACAGCCATCAGAGATCACTACATTATTATTTATCTTTATACCTTTCACGTATAGATTTTTGTCCCATAAATGGTTAGCAAGCATTGCTTTTCCTATGTAAACATTATCTCCAACTGATAAAAACTCTTTAGCAATATAGAGATCTTCAATTACCACATTTTTTCCAAAGTCACAGTTTCCAATGAAGTTAAATACAGTTTTAATTAACCATGGAAACGGACTTTTTAATATCTTCCATTTAACATATCTAATTAAAAAGGAGCGAATGAAATAATCCTCATATTCCTTACTCTTTTGAGTCCAATGATATTTTCCCTCCAGGGAATTTTTAAACTTGAATTCATATAAAAACTTAATTACTATTGTCATTAAAAATAAATTTAGCAAATATAATGCTAAAAAAATCACCGGGGTCAAACATAAAATAAAAATAGACTTATTATCGCATGTTAGGATCATTAAATTAGAGTCTTCTAACATGTAAGGATAAAAATAATTAGAGACATAATATATTAATAAAAGAAGCGGAATTCCATATGAAATGATATATATCAAGAAGAAATAAGTCAGATAGATGTGCAGTTTTGTGATAAATTTTTCTTCTTTTTGATTATTTAGCATTGAATCATCGAAGTGGTTAGTTTGATTTTCATTATTTTTTTCTTCAAATTCAGAAATTAGATCATTTATATGAAAATCATTCATGCTGATCTTTTTTGCGGGAGTTCCTCCATAAATGTGGTTTGCAGCCAATTCTTGATTGAATTTTGTTATAGTGTAAGCATTGACTACTGAATTTTCTCCCACATGGGTGCCTGGTTGTAGATATGCATAGGGCCCGATGATTGAATCATCTGAAATTACGATCTTTTTAATAATTAGGTAATTATTGATGATCATGGAAGATTTTATAAAAGAACCTTTTCCAATAATTACATTTTTACCGATCTCAACAAATTCAGTATCAATATTTCCATTAGATAAAGAAGTCGAAAAACTGGTTTTTACTCCAAACCATTTTAATAGGATAATTTCAAAAAACTGAATATTAATTAAATTTGAAACCCAAATTGGCCACTTTTTTATAATTGCCCTCAAATTCCAATAAAAATAGTCTTTGTTTGACTTTACTCTTTTAAAAACTCCTTCTTTCGGTTTATGGATCAAATTGATGATGATTAAAAGAGCCTTAGCACAAATTAATGAAGAGAACACCAATATTATATAACAAAGAAATATTTGAAAAGGTAATAGGAGAAAAACTAAATATAAATTACTCTGAAATGTTATCCAAAAAAGATATATTTCTACTAAAACAGGTAAAATGCTGATCCAAATTATCAAAAAATAAAGAATTAATGGTTTTTTTGAGGTAAGCGTGTTTGTAGAATAAGGTCCATCATGAATAGACACGGGAGTAGACATTTTTCAGCTAAGCCATTTCGGTTGTAAAAGTAGTATTAAGCTAAATAATTAAATCTTTTTAAAAAGTAAATATAGAAAAAAATTATTCTTCCTTTTTCTTCTTACCAATTAATAATTCCCACGTGCTTCCTACTCCTAGATTCTTTATTTTTTCTCTTTCATTCTCCAAATCTTCATTATCATCATCTTCTTCTTCACTCATAAGCTACACGGATTGGAATCAGTTAGAAGTACAATCATATTATTTTTAATATTCTAATTTATGATTTCACTTAAATATGTTTTGTAAACCTGCATTCATGGAATTTGAAAGGAATCGAGATTTTTTTATGACCAATAAAAAAACATAAATAGATCAAAAAGATAATAAAATAAATTAAGAATTTAAAGATCATTTTTAAGGAGAATGAGAAAGCCATCATGACAATCTGTTATCATTGTGGAAGAGAAATTGCATTAAATGAAGTTTTTCATTGCGATAAATGTGGTCAGGATTATTGCACACTCCATAAAGATCCAATAGATCATGAATGTAAAATTGTGATGGATTCACTCTCTTCAAATCAATATCAAGATCAACGCTCAGAGCGGGAAATTGTTTCGCAGGTTTCATTAGAAAATGATGTTGAAACTCCGATTGTTAGGGGAACCACCGATGGAAGTTATACATGGCATCGACAAGAAAGATATGTTCCAGAGAATGCTTTCGATCCCGAATCGGGAATAGAATTCAAGGGGATTTTGTTACCTCATAAATCAGAATTTATTCATTTACTCATAGGAGCAATTTTGATATTCAGTATAGGTCTAATCGTGTTTTATAATCCTCTTTTAGTAAAATTGAATATGATTTGGGCAATTTTTCTATTGGCGGGATTTTATACAACAGCATTTCTGTTTCATGAGTTTGGTCATAGGCAAGTAGCCTTGAAATTCGGTTTGCAGACCAAGTTTCGACTTCTTACCTTCGGTATGCTTTTAACTATTTTTGGATTAATATCAGGTTTGGTTTCATTATTGACAGGTTCTATTAATTTACCCATTTTAGCATTACCTGGGGCGGTGGTGGTTTTAGGGTTAGAAAAAATAGATAGGAAAACGGGATTATGTAAAGCAGCAGGGCCCATAGTAAATCTAATATATGGTGGAATTCTTCTATTGATCTCTTTCATGATACCTAGGGAGCTGTTCCCATTGAATTTGTTTGTAGGATATGCTGCCGCGTTAAATTTCATGTTAGGATTATTTAACATGATTCCAATTGGTATATTAGATGGACAAAATATTTTTAAGTGGAATAAAACTGTTTATCTCATAATTGCCGGATTATTGTTAATATTATTAATAATAGCATATGCCAATATTTATGCCCCAATTGAATCTTCAGTATATGTAGCAAATAACTAGCCTGAAAATTTAGATTTCTCAAATAAGAGGGAGACTTTTTATTTAATTTATCTAATGAGATGATTAAGTATTCTCGAGAATCAAGGTTCAAAAAACTTAAACTAAAAAATTAAGAAATATAATAATCTTTATTATAATTATAAGGATTTTTGCAATTTATAGAAAAAGAAAATTATAGAAACAACATCTTGGTTGAGAAATATTGCCTTTTTGTGAATTTTGCGGGGAAGAGATAGGATACCTGCCTTTTAAATGCAAGTATTGTGGGGGAACTTATTGTAAAAAGCATCGTTTGCCCGAAAATCATGACTGTTCTTTCGAATTAAAACATACGCCCGTCGTTCCTACTAGTACTGGAGATGCTCAGATGAGACCTCCTATAGGGACCAAGTATAAGACTTCAAGCCGTCGTTATAGTTATCAAAAGGAAAAAGCCATGAAGAAATATTTAAAACAACAAAAGAGAGACAGAAGTAGAACTATGAGAAGCTATCAATCTTATTTTAATCAGGCAGGAGAGACCAGGGGTACTAATTTCATTATTATCACCATAGTTATACTTTCCATTATTGCTATCTTTTTACCACTCTATCTGAATTTAAGTCTTTATGGTTTGTCCCAGTTATATTTATGGACGATAATTTCCTCTTTATTTATTAGTTATTCAGCTGGTATCTTAGGTCTATTATTTCTATTCATCCTGATATTGTTTCTTTATAATATTTCAAAAACTGTTGAGTCAAGATTTGGTACGAGATTTCTTGTTAGCTTATATATTTTTTGTGCCGTCATTACTGGTTTATTCTATATCTTGATTAGATATCTTCTAAGTTTTGCCTACCCTATAAATGCCGAAAACGTGGTATTTATAGGATTAGCAACCGGTGCAATCTTGGGATTAATTTCATTCATCGTTTACTTCAACCCTGATAGAGAGATGATGTTGCTTTGTTTTTTTCTTCCCGTGAAAATGAAGGGAAAGACTTTAATCTTAGTTTTAATTCTTTTTAGGTTATTACCAGGATTGCTCTTTGGAATATTAGTATCTCCCTTATACTTTGCAGTTTATCTTCCCGATCTAGGAGGTATCATGGCATCTTATTTAGTTTTTCAATATAAATTCAAACACAGATATTAACAACTTATTTTGAAGAAAACCATAAAAAATATCAACTTACATTCTTTTTAGTTAATATTGTTTTAAGAGTTAAAATTCTCAGGTATCTATTACCATGCTAGAAAAAGGACCATCTAAAATTATTGAATTAAATGAAGATCTTATAGGGAATAATGAAAGGCTTGCTAACCAAAATAAAGAAACATTTAGAAATTATAACATAAAAACATTTGACGTGGTTGGAGCTATAGGGGCGGGGAAAACAGCAATATTAGAAATAATTTCTGAAAGATTATCAAACAAATACAAAGTCTTAGTGATTAACGGGGATGTGGCGACCAGAATAGACGCTGATAGAATAGGAAAGCACGGTGTTAAAACTTTACAAGTTAATACCGGAAGGGAGTGCGCTTTAAACGCATATCACATATCTCAGATATTAAAGAATGTTAACATGCAAGAATACCAAGATGGCATAATTTTTATTGAAAACGTTGGAAATCTTATTTGCCCATCTGATTTCATTTTAGGTGCGCAAGTGAGGATTGTTGTTGTCTCGATTACTGAGGGAGAATGGGTTGTAAGAAAACATCCCTTACTGTTTAAGATGTCAGACATAGCAGTAATAAACAAAATAGATCTCTTAGACGTATTAGATGTCAATATTGACAACATGGTCAGTGATGCCAAAGAAATTAATCCTAATTTAAAAACATTTACAACAAGTGCAATTACTGGGGAGAATATAACAGAACTGATTAATGCCTTGGAATTATAATTAAAGTAAGCTAAGAATTATAAGATATGAAAATAAATATTAATATAATTTAAATATCATTAATAATAAAGCTGATATGCAATGTCTCTAAGACAATACAATACGGAGTTAGGATTATTAATTGATAAGATTGTAAAAGTGTATCTTGATGAAGATAAATTCTTTGTGGGTCAATTGAAAGGTATCTCAGACGACAGCAATCTTGTTTTAATAAATGTGAAAAATGAGAAGAGTAAATCCTTTCCGAAAGTACTTATTAGAAGCTCTTTTTATAATTATTTGAGTTTGGAGGAAGAACCATTTCCAATGCAAGCTCTCGCGGATCGTATTGCTACGATATTTTCAAAGGGTCATGTGGATTTTAAAGAAGAACAAAATGTTATTTCTATTTTAAATGGAAAAATTATTGTTGACGAAAATGGAGTAAGAGGGTCAGGTCCCTCAGCAGAAAGAGTAAAAAAAATTTTTGAGCAATTTAAGATGGATATTGAAGGAAAATAACCTTCATTTTTTATTTTTTACAAGATTCTTTATTCATTCTTAAATATTTTAAGTAAGTTTTTAAGTTGAAGATCGGGTATGATATTTTTCATAATCGCTTTTCCTAATGGAGTGATTTTTATGATATCTATACCTTCTATATTCATCCTTCTCAAGTAGTCTTTTTCAATTAAATATTTAACGTCTGATTCCCACATATCTGAAAATATTTCTTTTAGATCTTTAAAGTTAAGATCCTCATCTATTTCTTTACTTAGCGCTAAAATTAGAGCTAAAGTCCCATATTGGCTCGGAGTGATCTCATCATCTTTCCCTTCAGTTGTGAGGACATAATATTTCTGCTCTAAAAAATTAGTAGTGATTAGTTCAAATCCTACGTTTTTTAAATTATTATATACTCCTGAGAGCATTTCGTCTAATTCATAGTTTCCACATAAATTTTTAATGTCTTCTTCTCTTATCATTTTCTGGGGATTCGATAAGATGATTTTAGATATAAATTTGATTCTTTCTTCAAATTGGTCGATTTCCATTCTTATCACTATATTTTATTCAATTTTAATGATTTTTAATCCATTTATCACTTTTTGCATTTCCAAACTTGATATGATAAAAACAAGATTTTGGTCTTGTAAGTACCTTTCTTTCTCAAAAATGGGTAATAGTTTAGTAATTGTTCTATAAATAGAACCTCTCTTATTATATTGCTTAGGAATGTATAAATTAGAAAATATGATATTTTTAGAATCAAGTATGACTTGTAATGAAATATAAAATGATATTACAAAAAAAATTTTCTCAGGAGTGGTTAACTCATCAAATTTAAGATTTTTTTTCTTATTTAAATGTAAAAAATTTGATTCTATAATGAATTGCTCATAGTTCTTCCTCATGCATATTTGAAAATTTACTTCAATATTAATTTCCATTAGAAATTTGTTTAATATGTTGATGAGTTCATTTTTCAAATCTTCGATTTTCCTAAAGCTGTCGACATATTCAATAACTAGTTCATTTTCATAAGGCAAGGTCAAGATCTCCTCTTTAGATTGAAATAGATCATTTAGATTTTCCAATTGAGATAACAATTTCGATAGATCTTTTGGATTTTCTTGATTCATGTATCTATTATCTTCTAAAATACTGTTCAATTCTTTATTTATCTCTTGAATCTCGATTTCAATTTGGGAGGTAGTCTTTAAGGTATCTATTTCATAAATATCTAAATCTTCGGTCGATATCCCAGAATTTTTCCTCATATCAACTTTCAATTCTGATTTTAAATCTTCTAAACGGTTTTCGAGTCTTTTAATGTTTTTTGACAGTTTTTGATAATCTTTTTCTAATGCATAATAATTTGGACTGATTTTTTCTAAATTTATTTCCGATTCGTTAATTTTTGAATTGATTTGCTTAATCTGATTTTGAATTTCTCTTGCTTCCCTTTGTAATATTCTTATTTTTTCTGATTTCGAATAATCTGGTTTTTGGATTACCCCTAAATCAATTTTATCCTTTGATTCCTTTGGAGATGATTTACTCATCTCTCTAGTTATTTTATTAATTTGGTTGAATTTATCTTTTTTTTTAAGATTAAGATCTTTTATTTCTGATTTGTAATTCTCAATGGTATTGAGGATCTGATCTCTTTGATTCTTGATGTGTAGGTAGTCTTCTTCCATATAAGTTAATTGTTCCTTGTTATTCTGAAGATCTTCCGATAATTTTTTTAGCAAGTCATTTTTTGCCGCTAACTCATTTGAAGTTTTTTTATGTTTTAAGATTTCTAATTCCTTCAGTTTAATATCTTTCTCATGAGAGAGCCATATATAACGAAGTGTTAATGAAGATGCATGAATAAGATCATGGAAAATTCTAATAGATTCGGAATTTTTGCTCAGAACATTTTCATATTTTCTCAAAAGTTCAAGAATTTTTTTACCCTTAAATAAATCCTTATTTTGTTTTTTGTCTGTATTGAGTAATTGAAGGAAGGTATCCATTTTGATTAAACCGAAATCCTTAATTTCTTTTAAGAGTGCAACTTTCTGAAATTGAACCAAGTCTTCTTCATTAAATTTACCTAGTATTAAGGTGAATCTTTCCTGAATTGAGAGATCGGTTTTTCCAATTGAAATTTTAAATGGTTCGAACCTAATTATAAATCACTTACTCATCTTCTTTGAATTTATTTAAATATTTTTTATATTCCTTTTCTTTTTCTTCCTTTCTTTTACGGATGATATTAATAGGATCTTCCTCATCGTCTTGCTGTATCATGTATTTTTCCTGAAAGCTATCTCCAAGCTTAGCCTTAAATTTCTCTATTTTTTCTGTGATTTCTTCAGTGATTTCTATTTTTTCCGTTTGTTTTGTTTTTTCTACTAAGTCAGAAAGCTTTTCTCTCTTACTCTTTCTTCTTTTTCTTTCAAATTCTCGATCAGATAAACTCAAATAATCTTGATAGGCTTGCTTTTGTGCCTCCTGGGCCTTTATCAATTTTTCTAATTCCTTTTTTTCTTTATTTTTTTTTATGAACTTCTTTCTTTCATCTAAATCCTTTTTAGTTAATCTTTTTTCAATATCTCTGAGAAAAGATTGAAATGTTATATCCGGATCTTCCCTATATGCTTTCTTAAAATCATCAACAAGTATCTTAGCTGTATCTTCTGGTATCTTATTTAGTTCTTGAGAGAGTCTTTTTTCTATTAAAATGCTATAGAACTTTTCGGATTTTTTCACGCTTGATCGATAAAGAGAATTAAGTTTAAGAGAATCAAAAATGTCTAACCATTGATGTAATTCAATAGAGTAGATATAGGAGATTATATCTATTATTTTAGATATTTTTTTATTATCAATCAAGTATAAACCAATTATTTTCGATTTTTCTTGATTTAGATTGAGCAGCTTTAAATCCTTTTTTAAAGCAAGTCTATATTTTTTAACTAAATTGTCTTTTATAAACAGAAATTTACTAAGGTTCCGTTTTGAAATCTCAGTCATATGGGGGAAAAGGTTTCTAATATATTTACTGACACTTTGAATTTGTTTTGAAAAATCTTCACTTGGGATTTCTTGAACGCCTTGTTCTTCAAATTTTATGAATTTTTTATATTCTTCTTCCAATAAATTCAATTTACCATGTAGTGAATCGATTGGAATAAAGATTTCCCTTATTTTATCAAGATCAAATGCTTGAATTTTGCTCATTGTTGTTTGATTTAATGTATTTTATCTTAATTGAATAGATTTCAAATTTCTGGGGGTCCACTCGATTTAGATTTTCTTGTTTTTACGGGAGTTTGATCCCTTGAAATAGGAGGAATATTGCTCAATACGTCTTGTCTATCAACATGAATTGCTGTTCCACCTACGAGCTTAAGAGAGTTATAAAAAACTTCATAAGTTAATAGTTCTGTATCTAATGTTTTAAAAAGAGCAACTTTAGTACCTCTCTCTATATCAGATCCAGAATATCCATAGGTTAAATTTAATAAACCCTCCAGTTTATATCTCTTATTAATTTCACCCCATAAAATATTATCGTCAAATTCTGAGATCTTACGCCCCAATTTTGCTTCTAAATCATTTTCAACTTTCTTGATCTTTTCAAATTCGTCATTCAAATTTTTTAATATTGCATTATCTACTCCTATATTTGCATTTTTTATTTTATTTACAAATGATTCAATGATTTTTTTTCTTAATTCATAATTGGGAAAATCAAATCTTAAATGAAAGGTAAACCTTCGCCATATGGCAGAATCCAATTGATTTTGATGATTGGTTGCCCCAAAAATGGCTAATGGGACCCCTTCATAATTGATCCTGTCAATAACTTGTAAGAATGAAATTACTGCTCGTTTTATTTCTCCGACTTCATGAATATTCGATCGTTCAGAACCAACTGCATCTATTTCATCAAAAAACAATACAAAGGCTCCATTTTCTTTAGCTATATCAGCAGCCAATTCAATTGCATTACGAATATTTTTAATAGTATCTCCCAAGAGAGGAGATACCAATCTATCTGATTCTACAACGCATAGTGGAATATTATATTTTTTAGAAAAAGCCCTAGTTAATGAAGTTTTTCCAGTACCTGGAGGTCCATATAATAACATTGTCAAATTTGGGGCTAATTTAGTTTTTTTTAACTGATCTACGAATTTCTCGTAGTTTTGAAGCGCTCTAAAAAAATCATCCATCCTCTCTTTCTTTCTTTCGTTTCCTAATATATCATCAATGGTTTCTTTTATTTCATCTGGTAAATACACAGCTCCATATTTACTAAGCCTTTCTTTAATTTCATCATCAGAATATGTAATTTTTATTCATCTCTTTTCGGTACGTATAATTTATTTATTCAATCTTTCTTTATCTATTTTTTCACAAAAAATTGCTACTTCATTAATTAAATCTTTTAAATTATCTATTTGAGAACCAATGAAATTAAAAATTTCCTTGCGATATTGAACAGAATCTCGAATTTTCATTTTATCAATTCCCAAATATTTTGGAAAGCAGATTAACTTCATTAGATAAGGTAAGACTTTTTCATTCGTCTGCGGGTCTTTAAATATGGAATAAAAGATATTTTCATCCGATAATTTCCATTTTAAAATTCCCATGTAAATTAAAAAAGCAAAATTCATGCTGATCCAATTAATCAATTCTTTAGACAAGAAACCTCTTCTAATAGAAGCAAAGGAAAGATAATAAACAAGCAATGTCTCATTGCTAAATTGAGGAATTAGGCGTATAGTTCCATCTGATTGTTTATTTTCACGTAAAAAATTATTAGCTATTAGAATTTCTATGAAATCATCTTTAGGTGTTAAAAAAATTCCATCTAATAAGCGAAGGCCCCATCTTTCAGCAAGAGATTCTATAGCTTCTTCTTCAGCATTAGAAATTGAATCAATATATGGTTCAAAAACTTCACTCTTAAGAACCATGGGAATTTCATATCCTTCTTTCTTAGGAGATGCCCCAAAATTTGGATCTAAATTAAATAGCGAAACTAAATTATTCATTATTTGATAGACTTTAGGTGACATGCCAGGTACGATAAAAAAGTCGGGATTTTCAAGCTTTTCACGATAATACGTATGAGGTTGTAATAAATGTCTTTGACATTCATAAAATTCAGAAACATTAGTTAATATCTTTTCATATACAATCTTGAGGTTTTCGCCCCTTGGGAAGAGAATGTTTTCAATAAATTTGGTCAATTGGTATAAATAGGTTTTTTCATATTGTATTTCATCTGGATTAGTAATATTTTGTAGAACCTTTAACGCATCAATAGATTCGTGAAGAAAATCTATTATATAATCTTTAATATCTATTATAGGAATCTGTTCTCGATATTTTATGATAAAGTCTTTAATAATTTCATATATATTCGTGCGATACATGGCTGAAAATTCTGAGAGGGCTCTGACCTTTCTAACATTTCTTTTTTCTTCCTCTTGTCGAATTTTATCTAAAACTTCAGTATCTAAGAGGAGATCGGCATCTAAATCTGCTATTATTCGCCTAGTCTCTCTTAAGATTGGTCTCATATGACTAATAAAGGTCATATAACGTGGTAATATATCAAACCATTTTTCTCTTCTACTAGACATTATTAACCCTTTTCTAATACGCTTTATTCTTCAATATCCGTACCTATCACAATTTCTGTAAATATATTGGATATTTCAACGAATATAGGGATCTCCACTCGCACTAATTGTCCCAAAATCCACTTATTGACATCTTTCAACAAAAATCGAATCTGGGCATGAATTTTTTTATTGATCTCAGAATCAATAATTTTTGAGAGCCATAGTCCACCTCCCAATCTATAGGCAATTATTTTGATGAGTGGTTCAAACAATGACTCTAAAACTTGTTTCATCATCCATGATTTTGGGATGATGCTCATGTTGCTTCCGTCAAAAGAAGGATCTCTTAAGACAGGACTCGTTTCATCCACGGAAAGTTTTGGCATGAAACTCAATAATAAAATTAGAGCAAATATTGCGCTAATTCCATTTATGGTATAAGCCCCACCTATTTTTTCTAGATTATCTCGATTTATGGACAGATTAGCTAAAAACATGCAAATAAAAACATTCCTATCAAACTCTTCAGATACGTATGCATAACCCAATTCTTCATCAATAATTATGTACTTTTCTTCCAGAATCTCTAAAATCTCATCCGGAAATGTATAAAAAGTATAAATCTTTTTCTCGCTTTTTCTTTTATCTTTTTCAATTATGAGTTCTTTAGAAACTAACCCAAATATACCTATGAGTTCTTCTAATTGTTTTTTAACATAACTGCGAGGCTTATTTGGATCTCCAAACATTGCAAAAAACTGATGGTCAACAATATGAAAATCATTTCGCTTGCTAAATGCTTCAACCATTCGATCTATGATAGGTCCTTGAGTTCCCAGGGCAACTGCTTTTGCCTTTGAGGTAATGAATCCGTTTAATAATTCATTTATTATGAAGTCTTGTTCATGGGTCCTTGACTTTAATATTTTTTTAAATGCTTCGGAAAAGTTTTTGGTATCAGGGAAAAATGCATTTTGAATTTTATTATTAATGGATCTTAAAAAAATGTCTCCATTATTCTTGGGAAAATGAGTTTTCATGTCGTTTAATCTTCTTAGTAATGCTTCTTTTGCTCCGGGAATGTTCTCCACGTCTCTTTTTTCTAGCATTTCTATGGCTTTATCGACACCTCGAATGAAATCATTTAACAATTCATTCCAATTTTTATCAATATCTTGCGACAGGATTGTTCACCTCAAATTTTAATTCAATTCAGTTGTCCAATTCAGTTTATGGGCACATTTCTTAATTGCCTCTAAAAGTGGTTTTACTAAATTCTTGTCATAAATATTTGGTGATGAAACTCCTTTTTGCATTTTCCATCCCATCTGCGTGCTTTCACCCATTTCTCTCTTTCCATATTTCATAATATTCTGCAAATCGCGAACCCACCAATAAAATCTTAACCACTTTTTATTGGGGTTGTCTTTAGAATAGATGATTACCAGGGCCTTCCATTCTCCCATTAACCATTTAACGGTTATTCCGGATAAAGGCATATAAAAATTCACGGGAAAATCGCCTTGAAAATTCATATTTAAATCTGATGGTGCGATATTAAAAATTGGTTGGTTATATCCTTCAAGGATCACTATCTCTCCACAATGTTGGCATTCATAATGAGATTTCATTTTTTTCATTTTTTTCTGACATCTCGGACACGTTTGATTTTCTATTATTCGATATTTAATAATGTCTAATTTCTTCTCTTTTTCTAATTGTTCCTCAGTTTTGGGTTCTTTTTTTCTAAATTTTCCGCGAAAATTCCATAATTCATCAAAATTTTTATCAATTTTTTCTAATGCATGGATGATATTGCTAAGAACTTCTTTATCATTTATTTTAAACATACCTGCATGTCGATAAATTGATTTTTTCCACCATGACAATCGAATATATTTATCATTTTTGAATAGTGGATTGTGACAAATTAAGACGGCTAACCATCGATTGGGAGTTTTATTAATTGTGATACCATAATCGCAAATTTCATATTGTTTGTTCAAACTTGCATTTTGATGAAAATATTGACCATCTTGAAAATCTCCATCCTCAATAATTTTCTTTTCTTTTATCTCTGCTTCTTCATCTTTTTCTTTTAATATTTTTTTACAATTAGGACACTGGTAAATACCAGATACTAAAGACTCCATCTCAACATTACAAGCAGGGCATTTCATCACTTATTCCCCACCACTCGTTATGAGAAATCGTTCATAATCTAAATTTAGAAGTTTTATGTCTTTTTCATGCTTTTTCGAAATTTCATTATTGATGCTAATCACTTTTTCCCTTAAAGATAATAAAGTATCTTGAATTTCATTGACTATGTTATCTTCATTAAATGAAACTTTCTCAATGAATTCCAAATAAGTGTTCGTCTTATCTTTACCAGAATAGTATTTCTTGATTTCTAATAATTTATCTTTCACTTTCTGGATATCATTTCTATAAGTTAATAATTGTAATAATGATGAATTCCATTTTTTAAATATTTCAGCATTTTTATCGATTTTCTCGATATTAAATTTATCCGAAAGCTTAATCTTATCATCCTTGAGTGATTTCATTATATCCTTGTTTTCTTGAAGGTAGTTGTGAATTTTGTTTAAAACTGGTTTACTATTCAAAACCGGGTCAAATATCTCTATAAAATCATTAATTTTTTTCGAAAGTTCTTGAAATTTTTGGTAAAATCCTTCAATTGTGAGTTCAATTTTTATTGCTTGATAAATATTTCCAAATTGATCCAAAATATAATATAAGTCATCTGAAAGAGTATATTCATTCTCACCGATTTCGAAAATGAAGGAATGAATGTTACTGCTTACTTCACATCTTACTGCTTTTAATCTGGTGATTGCTAAATTAAAATTTCGCTTGGTTAAAAATTGGAACTTTTTAGTGATGAATAAGAAGAGAATCTCTTCAGGGGTCATTATTGTTTTATTTTCAACCGTTATAGTTTTCTCTCCCATTCTTAAAAGGAAATCTTCATCCTTTTGTCTAAATTCTCTCATGCTCCTGATGTTTTTGAATAATCCTAAATCTATAGCAATTTCAATGAAATTCTCGTCCCAGAAATCCAAGACATTTTTTTTATAAATATCATCAAGAATTATGACCCTTTCATAGGAATCGATAGTTTTTTGATTTTTTAAATCTTCAAATAAATCATTTCTAATTATGTATAAAAACAAGATGATGTATCTCATGTTAATATCATCTAAAATCTTGTTTATTAAATTCTTATCGTGTTCTAATGTAAGATTTTCATGTTCCATTAACCTAAAATCCACTCATTCTTAGTATTATTTCAATTAAATCATAGACAAAAAAAGATATCTTTGTTAATAAATCATCTCTAAAAAATTTTTCTATTGTAGAAAAGAAGAAATCCATAAATTTTTTAGTTTTAGTTTCTATTATATTTATAGCTAAGAAATTTACTATTTATTATCAATACATATTTTTAAGATAAATAATATCAATAGGAGATTAATATGGGTAGAAGAAAACGGAAACAGCAAACCTACAAGAGAGTGAAAAAGGTACCGAAAATATTCAATTGTCCTTCTTGTGGTGAGAAAAGTGTCAAGGTGGAGAATATAAGGCATTCTGCGATAGCTACGGTAAAATGCGGTAATTGTGGACTGACTAAAGACGTTTTAGTGAACTCGATTTCTGAACCAGTGGATGCATTTGGAGATTTCATAGACATATATTATGCTGATCAGGAAATCCAGAGACTAGAGAGACGCGTTGCTAAACTGATAAAAGATCAAGAATGGGGAGAATTAGCATTATGTTATTCTATATTGTCTGATATCTGCAGAGTTAAAGCAGCTGAGGCAATGGAAGATGAAGAAGAATTCGATCCCGAAGAAATAAATAGATGGAAATTAAAATCTGAAGAATATAAAAAGAAAGAAAAGAATGCTTTAGCAAATTTAGAATCGAGCGAACTGGAAAGAGGAATTAAAACAGATGATGAATCGCTTTTTTCTGAGCATGATGAAACCTCAATGAAAAAAGAGAAAAAAATTGATGATGTATTTAATGATCCGGGATTTCTTGAATGGTAATCGGTAATTAATCCATAAAATGGGAGATTGCTTGAGACCTATAGATTTATAATTCTTAAGAATTATGACTCAAGATCTTTTTCTTAATGTGGGCGGGAATGTGCTTCCAAATAGGTAATTTTAATATCAAGTAAAAAAATTCTTCAAGATTTAATTTTCGATTTTTTATGAGATGAATCCAATTGTTAAAAGCTAATTTATTAAATATATTCATTAAATTAATGCCAATTGGATTGAAACGAGAAGTAAAAAATCTTGCTAAATAATTACCGATTCGATTGACATTGGGGCTTGATTCTGGATAAACAGATTCGGCTAAAGGTCTATTAAATAATTCATAAATGGAAATTATGGGAATAAGTATATCAATATATTTTTTGATTTTGATATCATAATTCTCATCCTCCAATGATGAATTAGCGATTTCATTTAAGATCTTAACTGCATATCGAAAATGTCGTTCTTTAAACAATAACCACATTTTTGCCATGTTATCTCTTACTTTTTTTATTTCTTTAAGAACCTCCTCATCTTTGAATTTAAATTCATTGGATTTTTCATATTTTTTAATTATTTTTAAAAAAATAGAATCAGTGAATTCTTCATCAAGTTCTTTTTTTGCGTTGGTTTCATCAAAAAGTCCTAAATTCAAATCTCGATTATTTGTTCCATGAATAGCATGGGCATATAAGGGCGTAATCCATAGACTTTCTCTTAAGATGTTTATCAGGTTTTTATAATGCTTATATTTTTTAATCTCAGAGAAGGATTTTGAATTTTTTATGAATGATATGAGCCTACTGAAAAAGAACTTTATCTTCTTTGAGAAATGCAGCTCTCTTATGAGTTTCTTCCTCAGCCTTCTATAAAAAAAAGATTTTCTGATTAACAATTTATTTAAACTCATCAATTTACTAATATAATCATGGAAATCAACATCATATTGATTAATGATTAGTTCATGAGTGATCAATGATATTTCTTTAGTAATTGTTTTTTTAGGAAATTTCTGAGATGTTTTAATGCTCATGGCATGATCTCCAATCGTATAAGAAAAAATCACGTTTTTTAGACATTCTTCCAAGGAAGCATATTCACCCAAATGCTTGGGATCACCTGTAAAATATCCATGTAAAAGAGTATTAATTCCTTTAAACACGTTTCTATTATATTCAGAAATTATTACGGATTCAAATTCACCT
>SDNN01000175.1 GCA_004524425.1 Promethearchaeota archaeon | reverse complement strand
TTTACGCTCTAATAAATTAATTCAATTACCATACTCTATTGGTTTATTATTTAATTTAGAAGAATTAATTCTCCATGGTAATTTATTAAAGGATCTGCCAAAAAGTATGAGTAATTTAAAGAAAATTAAGATTTTAGAGTTAGGTTCCAATCAATTTAGAATTCTCCCAGAATCATTAAAAAGATTGAGATCCCTCAAAAGATTAGGACTAGGAGGTAATCAATTAACTGAATTACCCAAATGGATCGGAAATCTAAATAATCTGGAGGAATTACATGTTTATGATAATCGTCTAGAACAAATACCTGAAAGTTTGGGAGAAATTAGTTCTTTAGAGGAATTAACTTTATGGAATAATAATTTGGAAACACTCCCAAGATCTTTTACAAAATTCTCATCATTAAAGCGATTAAACTTAAGTTGGAATAATTTACGAAAATTACCTGAATGTATCGAAAAAATAAGCTCATTAGAAATATTAAGTTTATGGGGTAATAGTTTAAAAGAAATTCCGGAATCAATAGTGAATTTGGAGAATCTTAGAATTCTAGATTTGAATTTTAATAAAAATGTTAAATTGCCTCCAAATTTGGCTGAGTTAGAAAGAAATGGATTAATCATTTACAAATAGAGTGAAATTACTTATATGGAAAATAAAATCTTAGAGATTTATCAAAAGTATAAAAAAAATATTTTAGATAAATATGGAACCATAGATAGAATAATATCTGTTATTGAAAATATTCAAAAACATAATGAAAGATTTGAAGCATTAAAAGCTCTTGGAGAAATAAAATTAAAAGATGAAAATCTCTTTCCTCTATTAGAAAGTCTTTTTCTCTCTGATTCAAATGAAAAAATAAGAATTATTGCAGCAAAAATTATAAAAGATGATTATATAGATTTAGCATATAGTCCTATGAAATGGGCATTAAATCATGAAACTTCCCCCGAAGCTTTGAAAGAAATTCATGAATGTTTGATGCAAATTTTAATTGAAATCAAAAACAATAATAAAAAGGATCATAGAGAATTTCTAATTGAAGAAATAAATGATATTAAAAATAAAGAATTTAGAGTAGGTTTTGAGATTTTAAAAGAAAATAAAGGAATTGAAACAGTAAATAAAGATATTTTAATTAAAATTTTAGTAAATTATTATACATTAGTATATTTAGAAAAGGCTTATTGGCGGGTAAAATATTCTCTTAATAATTTAGAAATTATTAAATTAGATTTCATTTTTAAGGGATTAAAATCTATCCCAGATGCCTTGAAATATTTAACTTCACTAAATTCACTAATATTCAGATATAATCAAATAACTTCAATTCCGAAATGGATTGGGAGATTAAAGCTCCTTAAAACCCTAAATTTTAATGTTAATGAACTTCATATTCTACCCGAATCTATAGGTCAATTAAAAACATTAAAAGAATTTTATTTATGGAAAAATAATCTTGAAACACTCCCAAACTCAATTGGAGATATGGAAGATTTAGAAATATTAAATTTAAGATTAAACTATTTGAGTTATCTTCCCTATACGATTGGGAAAATTAAATCTTTAAAAGAACTAAATCTTCATGATAACAAATTAACCACTTTACCTCCCACAATTGGAAATTTAAAAAACTTACAAAAACTAAATCTTAGTTGGAATATGTTAAAAGAACTTCCCGACACGATTGGTAATCTAAATTCACTAGAAACTCTTGATTTAGGAAGAAACGACTTAAAAGAGCTGCCTGAAACAATCGGTAATCTTAATAAATTAAATACTCTAATTCTGAGCGAAAATCATTTGAAATATTTACCTAATGAAATTACAGAAATAGGGAGTTTAAAGCATTTAAATTTAGCTAGAAATCGTTTAATTTCTCTACCAGATGGATTAGAGTCTATGCCAAAATTGGAAGAATTGTATATAAGTGAAAACAATATAGATTCTTTTTCTTCTCTTATTACAAAGTTAGAAAATAATGGGGTTAAAATTTTCTTGTAAGAATAAATTTGAAATTATTATTGTTTATTGTGTCTTATATAATTGCACGATTTCATCTACAGTTGTTACATCTCTTGGTCCTTTATCTTCTCTAAATCTCTGGAATACAGGGAATCTCATAGAATATCCTAAGGATGAGAACTTTTCGCTGATAGTAATTTCATCACCAATTATTTCAATAACTATTTCTGGATTCAACCAAGTATCCGGAACATCCTCACATATTACATTTTTAGGCTTATTTGGTATTTCATATTTTTTCATCTTCTCCATAAGATCATTCATAATTTTATCAGTCCATCCTGACGCAATTCGGGTAAATGCAATGAATTTATCTTCTTTTGGATCATACACGCTTCCAATATAGGTTCCATAAACCCCACTTCTTCTTCCCCTTCCATAGAATGCTCCAATTAAAACAACATCGATAGTATCCTTTAATTTTCCCCCTTCTAATCCTTTCATTTTTATCCATAAAAACCCTCTATTTCCTGCTTGATATATAGAATCTTCTTTAATAGATTTGGCTATAATTCCTTCCGTTCCTTGGTCCCGTGCCTCATTAAAAAAATCTAATAATTCCTCTGTCGAATTAATTAATTTGGATTTGACTAATTTTAATTCATCTCTTGGGATAATAATTTCTTCCAACTTTTTCCTCCTTTCTGGTAGAATTTTATCAATATATTCTTTTTCTTCGTATTTAAGTAGATCAAATATAAATAAACATACAGGAACTTCTTTTATAGTTTCTTCCACATCATATTTTCTCCTGCGCTTGCTTAGTACTTGGAATGGCAACATTTTTTCGTAAAAAGCATCCATCGCAACAACTTCACCTTCAATTATGACGTTATCGGCCTTTATGTTCCTTCTTATGTTTTCACAAACATCAGGATACTGTTCAGTTATTTCTAACAACCTTCTAGAAAATAAAGTGACTCTATCTCCCTCTTTATGAATTTGAAGTCTCTCACCATCTAGTTTATATTCAGCAATAAATGGTTTCCCTAGCTTTTCTATTATCTCCGTATAGGGTACACGAGAAGCTAACATCATTCTAATAGGAATATCGTACGTAATCTTAATCTTCTTTACAGCTTCCAAACCTTCTTCGGCTAAAATTCTTGTGATATCCCCTAGATCTGGATGTAAATTATAGTAATATTCAATAACATCTCTATTATCTTTTTTTCCAGTAAAACCAAGAGAGAGCCCGTCGATGATTGTTTGAGTTGATACTCCAACTCTTAATGTAGAAGTAATTATTCTTAAGAGATATTTTGTTTCTAGAGGACTAATTTTACTTATTAAACCTCTCAGGATTCCCAATTTTGTATCATGTGACCCAGATCCTTCTGTAATGGCTATTTTTTTCAATTCAGAATATAATTCAGATATTTCTAGAGAATGAATATCATTATTTTGTTGATTATGATAATCAAATAAAGATCTTTGCTTTTTATTTGTAGAGAGTATAGTTTCAGCTGTAAGACCAATATCTCCTTTTTTGATAAGAATACTCTTAATCTTTTTTGGAGAAATTCCAGAATGAATAGACACAGCCTCAATAATCATTTTTTCAGCAATTCCCATCTTCGGGAATTGTTTTATATTAGAAACTAAATGACCCTGTAGAAGATATATAATCTTCTCTAAATCTTTGAAATCCTCATTTTTCTTCAATCTCTGAAAAAATTTAGAGAGCATATCTGTCATTTCAAGACGTTTAGTCGTATTTTCTAAATTATCAAATAATTCTGCTAACTTTTTGAACTTCATATCTCTCTATTTGAATTTATTAAATTTAATTATAAAATCTTATCTAAATATATATGACATTCCTTAATTCATTTCTATTAATATGTAAAAAAAATAATTAAAAAAATTATTTTAAGAGTTTATTAAGCTCTACAAATTTTTTCTGGATCGTAGTTTTTACATCTTTTGAAATTCCAGAAAATGAGCCAGAACTAAATTTTAAGTTTCCATCATGAATAGAAAAAGTACATATCGGCCCATCCATCATTTCAACAGAATATGTTTCATCATCTTTCCTGGATATCCATATATCATCGTAATGATCTAAAATAGAAATAAATACAAAAGCAACCTTTGCTTCAGTTGTTGGATCTCGTGGCTTTTCCTTTTCTTCTTCTATGCTAGGTGTAGTTTTAGTAGAAGGTTTTGGTATAGGTTCTGGTTCTATTTTTGGTTGGGGTTTTGGTTTAGGGGTAATTTCTGGTGTAGGTTCTGATTTTATTTCTGGTTTAGGTTCAGGTTTTGATTCTGGTTTCTGTGAAGGTTTCGGTGTTGGGCTCGCAGCGGCGGGAGCTCGTGCTTCCATATCAAAAGTGATTGCAAAATTATTTAACTCCTTATAATTTCTATTCAAAATTTTTTGAAGCTCCTCATTCAGATCCGTTTCCTCTTGAACTCTTCCAACTTTACGTGCATCAATCTCTTTCAATTGTTTAACATCTCTGCCTATAATGCTTTTTCCAATACTATATCCGTGTCCTTTAAGGGATTCTGCTTGTCTTAAAGCAGTTCGCCTAGCAACCAATCCTTGTTTCTGTCCGTGCCAAAGATATATTGATATTGATGATTCATCAAGAATTATAACAGATCTATCAGGTTGGAGTTGATCTTTACTCCATTTAATTGGATCGAGAACTCCACCTTCGAGACAATTGAACATTATAGCGTAATCCATTTTTTATTCCTTCTTTACTGTATAATGGTATAAAATTAAATTAAACTTGAAGATATTTATAATTTAAATAAAAATGAACTAATTTAAGTTTTTTTAGCAAGAAAATACTTAGTAATCAAAAATTTCAAAACTCTTGAATTCTTTAAATACTTTATAAAATTACGTAATCATAAATAAAAGGTTTATATTTTGACTAAATCGGATAAACAATTAAAATTAACTATCCCAAAAGGCAGTTTGCAAGATATTGTTACTTCATTTTTTGAACAAGCTGGTCTAAAATTAAGATTTTCTTCAGATAGAGATTACAGACCTTCCATCAATGATCCTGAATTATATGTGAAATTATTACGTCCTCAAGAAATTCCAAATTATCTTATAGGTGAGGATGAATTTGATTTAGGAATAAGTGGAAAGGATTGGGTAAAGGAAACTAATGCTGATGTTGAAATTATATTGGATTTAGAAATTGGGGAAGTTAAGATTGTTTTTTGTGTTCCAAATACTTGGGAAGATGTTAAATCCATCGATGATATATTAAAACAACTCTATCAGGAAGATAAATCATTTCGAATCTCTACAGAATATTTAACGCTCTCTTTGAATTATTTGAAGAATAATAAAACATATAAAGAATTATATGGAGATAAAATTCCTCTGGTAATCACTCCTTGGAGAACATGGGGGGAGAATGAAAAAGTCAAGATATTTTTATCATTTGGTGCTACAGAAGCGAAACCACCCGAAGAAGTGGATGCAATTATTGATAATACACAAACAGGCTCAACTTTGCGTGCGAACAATCTGAGAATTGTTGATGTGATAGATACTTCAACCGCTCTATTAATTGCTAACAAAAATGCTTTAGAGGATCAATGGAAACATGAGAAAATCAAAGATTTGAAAGTTTTATTAATGGGAGTTATCGAAGCTTCCAAAAAACTTCATATTTTTATGAATGTGAAAAAAAAGAATTTGGAAAAAATCTTATCAAAATTGCCAGCTCTAAAACGTCCCACAGTCTCAGAATTAGCAGGTGATAAAGATGGATGGTGTGCGATTAATACTATTATCAAAAAAGAGGAGTTTATAACTTTGATTCCTTTATTAAGGAAATATGCACAAGGTTTGGTCGTTCACGAGCCAAGACAAATTTTACCGTTAGAAAAAATAAAATAGAAAAATAGTGAAAGGGTTTAATGGTAAATATTAGAAAAATAAATTCAAAAGATATTACAAAGGATAATATCCAAGATTTTA
>SDNN01000024.1 GCA_004524425.1 Promethearchaeota archaeon | reverse complement strand
GCGATGGATGGTACAATACACTTTGCAAATTTAACAGGACCAAATAGTATAAAATCAGTTCCAGATGCTGCACTATATGCCATTAAAGATGCAATACTTCCACATCTCGGAATTTCTCCATATTTTTTGATATAATTCCATCCATATATGGCATTTGAAGGCGCAAATCCCGTCGTCAATCCTAATTCATTTTTAATCATTCTTGTAGTTTCCATGTTAATTGATATCGATGGAAGATCCAGAACTGCGGTATCAACTAATATATTATTAATATTAGCTTTTTGAGCCTTTGGTAAGAGCTTATCTTTAAGAAATTTTAGCTTTTGTTTTGGATATATATATCTATTTCCAAAAGTGAGGAGTACCGAATTTTTAACACCGATTTCCTTTAACTTGACTAGAGTTTCTTCTTTTGTATCATTGTCTATACTGTTTAAAATCGCCCTATTCAACAAACCCTTATCTTTAAGGCTTTCCATGGCAGGAATTCTTATGCTGTCATTCAATCCATCTACCAAGAAAGGAGTATCTACTAAGTCAGCAATAAACTCACATTGTTTTATCAAGGCATCTGGATAGCTTCCAACTATATCAATGATAGCTTGCATATTAGCATCCTCAACAATCTCGATGAATTCATTAATTTCCTGTTCCAAGATTTTTTTATCAAATTCACCCGTTTTTTCATTTAATAAAGCAGAATGTTTTGCATAAAAAACGGTACCTACTAATACAATAGGATTTTCACCTGGTTGACCTCCAATTTTTACGTTTCCAATCTTAATTACTTCCTGTTTTAAATCAAAATTAAACATGATTCATCAAAACTCTTTTTCTTATTGAAACGATTAAACTTATTTAAACATTTGAAAAGTAAAACTTAAATGTTTCTAAAAAAATGTTAAAAAATGCCGTAGATTATCCAAAGTGTTAAACAGAATCCTTAATATTATCATCATTTTGTATTCCCCTTGACTCTTTTAATTTTTTACCAATTAAATTACCAGTATAAATAATTGAGATAATAAATTCAGGTATCCATTTATGCAGTAATAATATTATAATAGCAGCTATAAATGAACTTGCAGCACTAATCGAATAATGAATATCCTCCCAGGCGTATCCTATATAAAATAAATAAATCTGGATTATCATTCTAATGATATTCACCACATAAAAGATTAAAGATGAGATGATCAATGATTTAGTTTTTCTCCATACTATATCTTCGTTAGTTTTTTTATCAAGAGAGTGAGGAATTAAAATGATAATTCCCGCGAATACGCAAATAGCTTGTACTCCTGTACAAAAAGTCTCAAAATAAATCTGACCTCTGTTAGGTATGACAAATCTCCAATGATATTTACCACTTGGTACGTATTCTGCTCTCGCATTCATATCAAAAAGAACATTCAAGAAGTAGACCGTTTGTTTAACTACGATTTCATGTAACCAATAATTCATCTGATTATCAAAAAACAAGTAAATTAAATAAGATAATAAGGGTGTTCCAATTGCTAGTATAATTATAGATCTAAGGGTAAAGATGTAATTCTTTCCTTCAAATTCAATTACCGGCATTGAACTATCCTTTATTTTAGAAAATTTTTCCTTGGAATCGCTGTTATTATCCACGCTTGAATTCATTAAAAAATAAAATCTATCAACTAATACTAGATGCAGTAATATCGATAAAGGGATCATTACAAGGGCCATATTATACCTCACATCAGATTCCATGTAAGGAATGGTAATTCCAATCATAAAAGCAAATAATGAATTAACTGATATCATCATCCATATTGAAAAGGTTGTTTTTTTCATGGAAATAGGATATCTTTTTGATGAGATTTTCAAAAGAAGATAATTAATAATGAGTATAAGGGAGATAGAAAGCGACGCAATTAAAATTCCCATAGTAAATTCGAAGGACGGAACATACAATCCTATAAGAAAACTTAAAATTAAGATTATTGACAGCAATGACCAAGAACCCAGTTTTTTTTTAACGAGTAAGTCTAAGAATTCCATCTTCATGATTTTCATAAAAATAAGTAGATTTTATAAGCTAAAGTAATTAGAAAAAATAAATATTACTTTTATTTAATTGTATTTCTTAACATAATTAAGTTTTCGAATTAAAGAAATATGAACCATGACGTTTTTTCTTTTCATTCGTTATGTTTCTTCAAGACCATCGAAAACATATTAGAATTAAATATTAACTTAATTTAATTATTCTTTGGAAATTTTATTATATTCAATTGGCATATTATAGAAATTCAATGGAATCAAAGAAAAAGTCGGATGAAACAAGAAGTCTGACCTATACCATTCAAAATATAGTGGTTAAAGCGAACCTGTTTATCACTGATGATTTGAAGCAAGAAAAGCTGACTTTAAATATTGAAGAGATTTCTAAAAAGTGGGACAATACAGAATTTAAAAACCGTTTTCCAGGTTTATTTATTAGGTTTACAGATCCTAAATGTGTCATCATTCTTTTTAGCAGTGGAAATCTAATTTTAACTGGATTGAAATTGTTTAATCATATTGAATTGGTATTATTGAAATTGATTACGGAAATAAATATCTCTCTTAACTCCCATTTTAAAATGAGTGAAGTAGAACCCGAAGTCGTAAATATAGTTGTTAGTGCTAGTTACGATGATAAAATTGATTTAAACCTAACAGCATTGTTAATAGAAAACGTTATATATGAGCCTGAAATATTTCCTGCCTTAATATACAAATCAATTAAGCCTGTTAAATGTGTTTTTTTAGTTTTCAATAACGGCAAAGTGATCCTTACAGGGATAAAAGATAAAGACGATATAGAACCCACTCTCATCAAATTTGGCAAATTATTAAAAAAAAAAGCCTTATTCGTCAATCAACTTAACATTTAAACCATCTTTTAGGGTGCCATATGAATTGATGGTCTCAAATCTTTTTTTATGAAGGATTTTAGTAAATTTATCGTATGCAAGATGTCTTGATATTCTATAACTTCTATATTAGTATGCATGTACCTAAGCGGAATAGAGACTAAAGCACATGGTATACCAGATTTGGTCATTTGTATCGCTCTAGCATCTGTAGGGGTTGGTCGAGCCTCAGCTTCTAAGACATATGGAATATTCTCTTCCTTAGCCGTATCGATCAGGATTTTGGTAAGTTTAGAGAATAAATTCGGTCCAACTGATATTGAGGTGCCAGATCCCAATTTACATTCATAATATTTATCCTTTTTAACACCTGGAAAGTCAATAGAATGAGTCACCTCCACTGCTATTGCTAAATCAGGAGATATTTTATAAGAACCAACAGTTGCGCCTCTCACACCAATCTCTTCTTGGGCAGCAAAGATAAAAATTAAATCCTTGTCTAAATCTTCTTTTTTTCGTGAGAGTTCCATTATTAATTTTATTAACACAAAACAACCAGCTCTATCATCAAAAGCTTTAGAGCATATTCTTTTTTTTCCCCTAAATGCCATGCATTCTTGCTTCAACGTGATATAATCCCCAATGGAAACATGCTGCAATGCTTCCTCTTTATTAGTCATTCCACAGTCGATAAATAAGTCTTCAAATTTAGATACCTTTTTTTTTTCTTCATTGCTGAGTAAATGAATTGGTTTTTCACCAATAATGCCGATTACATCTTCTCCCAGACTTGAATGAATTGTTACTTTTTGTCCAGGCAGAATACGTGGATTCTGACCACCTACTTGTGAAAAGCGGATAAATCCATTTTCATCAATATATCGGACCATAAAGCCAATTTGATGAACCATGATCTTAAATCATGATTTTTCATCCATGTGAGCATCAAATAATATTCTCAATTTTTGCTTATCTGATCCCGATTTTCCGCGAATATGACAAAACAAATTCCCTAAAATATCAGTTTCAACATTATCGCAATAATCTTTCACTATATTTGTAATATATTGACGAATCTTGTTCTCATTTCCGCTACATGCTTGAATTTCAGTTAGATTTTTAATTATTTGAAAATCTGCTTCAAATGACATTTTTCTTAATTTTTTTGAATATATTTTAATTTAAGTTATATTTAGATAATTCTTTATGTTAAATAAAAATAAAATTTTTTTTCAATGAAAAATTCTTATTTCTCAAACCAATTTAGTTTTCAATTAGAAACCAAATAAGAGTGATTTAAAATGACCGAAGACAAGCAAAAAGATCAAGATACTGAAAAAGATGAAGAACAGAAAATCAATAATTCTGAAAATGAAACCACAGAAGAGGAAGCAAAGAGAGAAGAGTCTAAGGCGAAATTCACTTTCAAGTGTACTAGATGTGATAAATGTTGCTTGGAAAGAGGCCCTATTCCAATAACCATCTCCGATCTCGAGCTGTGGGCAAGAAATGGTGTGATAGCAAACTTTTTACCGTACTTAGATATATATAACAAGCCTGATGGAGGGATGGATCTCATCTTAAAACCACTTGCCCCAGCTAAGGAAGGGGAGGAAGCTCAACCGGGTTCATTAAAAGAGGTCCCCATAAAAGAGTTACTGCAAGAAAAGTGTCCACTTTATAATAAAGAGCAAAAAAAATGTTTAGTTTATGAAAATCGACCCTTAAGTTGTCGAACTTATCCTTTAGAATTTGATGGAAAAAATTTTAGCGTGGTTGATGTTGACTGTCCTGGTGTAGGAGAAGAAGGGATGACCAAAGAAGAGTTGAAGGAAATGAGAGATACGGCCAAGCGGATGTATTATGAATTAACGAGGATAAGAATTGCTTTACCCGTGTTAAACCAAATAATAACGGGTAATTTCATGAGGACATTAATGCAGCAACAAATGGAAGTAATGAGCTCTCTCTCTGAAGAAGATAAAGAGAAATTAGATGAGATACTTAAAAAAGGTCAAGAAACTAATGAATAGTCCTGAAAATACCAAATCTTCTTTTTATTTTAAACCATATTCATTTTTCTAATTATTGGACAAAATTGTTTCAGAGGTTGATCTTTGTTAAAAAACTATAAATTATAAATAAAAAGAACATAATTTGAAAAACAATATCTTTAGTTTTAAACCATGAAAGAACTATCAATAAATAATTCAAGAATTAGATTAGTGCAAGGAGATATTACGGAATTAGATTGTGACGCAATAGTTAATGCGGCAAATGCTCAATTAATTTTAGGGGGTGGTGTAGCTGGGGCAATTCGTAGGAAGGGAGGTCCGAGAATACAAGAAGAATGCAATTCTAGATATCCTGGTGGAACACATGTAGGAGGAGCTGTCATTACCACTGGAGGCAATCTCAAGGCAAGACATGTGATCCATGCCGTTGGACCTCGAATGGGTGAGGGTCAGGAAAAAGAAAAATTAAAAAACGCTACTTTGAATAGTTTAAGACTCATGGACGATAATAATCTAAAATCAATAGCTTTTCCGGCAATATCTACCGGAATATTTGGGTATCCAATTGAGAAGTGCGCTGAAATCATGATATCTACAACGAAAGACTACTTAAAAAGTGATACACAGATAAAAGAGGTAATCTTTTGCCTTTATAGCTCATCAGATTTCGATGTATTTGAGAAAGAACTAAAATAGATGTATTTTAATTGAACAATCTTAATAAACGATTTTGTCTTATTCTCAATTTGATTGATTTATGCCTTTAGATGGTTAATCAATGGCTCAAATTCATTAAAATCAAAAGGCTTATATAATACACCATCAACCCCGGTATCTTCTATTTTCTTAACCACTTCCGATTCTGGTATGGCAGTTATAAAAAAGACGGGTATTTCTTTCTTGTTATCTTTGGATTTAATTTTCTTACAAATCTCATACCCATCGATATCTGGTAAAATAATATCTAATAATACTAATTTTGGATGAGATCTATTTATTTCCTCCATTGCTCTGGCTCCTGTTCTCACACCCAAAGTTGAGAAACCTCTTATCTTGAAAAAGTCACTCAGGAGAAATATAGTAGGGTTATCATCCTCAACTATCAAAATATCATATTGGGATCCTTCTGAACTTATTCCATCTAAGAACTGATTTATTTTTTGTTCAAGAAACATGCTTTGAGCATAAATTTCTTTTAATCTTAATAAAATCTCAGAATCCAACTTATCAGCATGATTTTCAATGATTAATTGGGAAAATCCCTTAATTGAAGTTAAAGGTTCTTTCAAGTCATGAGAGAGTAGAGAAAGGTTATTTAGATATGCAATTTTTTCTTGTGAATTAATATAAAAATTAACTGCTTTTCTTATTAACCTTGAAACTGTAGCCAATTCTTTATCTTCTACAAATTTTTCCCATTTTTTCTTCGTGGATTCAGATATTAAGATTCCAATCCTTTTTGTATCCTCGTATTTTTTGTCCTCCTCTGTAACGATTATCTCCACCTCTTTGTTCTAATAAAATTGCATTAAGCACGTGAAATTAGGTCACGTTTTTTCTACAAATGATTTATGAATTTCTCTAAAGTACTATTAGTATCAATAATCATATTAACTTTTTTCTTTTGCTTTTGTCTTTTTAGTAAATTTGATGATATAATCACTAATATTATAGTTTGGTAAAATGATGCCAGCATATCCTCTCTCTGCTGCTAGTTTTGGCATTCCATACACGACACTAGTTTGTTGAGATTCTGCAATCGTGATACCCCCTGATTTTTTAATATTTCCAAGTCCTAGTACTCCATCTTCTCCCATTCCGGTTAATAAAATGCCCATGGTTGATTTATTATAGACCTTAGCAGCAGAATTAAATAGTATATCGATGCTGGGTATGCAGTGATGGACCGGTGGACCTTCATAAGTGTTAATGCATGGTTTATTTCCTTTTAAAGATATTTCCATGTGCCTGTCTCCTGGAGCGACGTATACATGGCCAGGAAGGATGGGCTCATTGTTCTCAGCAATTTTAATCTTAATCTCGCAATAATTATTTAATGTATCGACAAAAGTCTCTATAAAATTTGCATTAAGGTGCTGAACGACTAATAGTGGGCAATTCAAGTTTTTTGGTATCATTTTCAAGATATTTCTTATTGTTCTTGGACCTCCTACACTGGCTCCAATAACAACAACTTTAGAAGGTAAGGCTACTTTTTTTAAAGGTTCGATCTCTGTAAGGTAACGTGCTTTCTTTTCGCCACTCTTTTTTATTACGAAGCTTTTTGTTTTTTTAATTTCATTTTTAGTTCCATCATTAACAGATTTCTTGCATGCTTTATTTTTTTTTTCTTTCTTTGTTTTTATGTTTACATGTTCTACGACATTTTGATTGTTATTTATCTTTTTTTTACTCTTTAAAGAAGGCTCTATTTCATGGATTACTTCCTTTTTATCTTCTTGAATTGGTTTTATATTTTTTAAATATTTCCCAAATTCAAATACGTTTGAGACAATTTCTTGTCTCATGTATGTTTTTCTATTAAGAAGATTGCTTTCTTTTAGAATTCTTCTAATTTGTGATTTAGATGCAAGTAATACTTTCTTGAGAAGTTCCTTACGGAATTTGGGCAAATCCTTTGCCCCTAAACCTCCTGGTTTAATAATGTAATCAAATGCTCCCATTAATAAAGCTTGTATTGAAGCATCCATGTTCTGAGGACTAATTGCGGAAAGAATGATTGTTGTTGTGGGTGTATTGTTCATGATTTGTTCAAAAGCTTCAAGACCGTTCATCTTAGGCATTAACAAGTCTAATAATAAAACATCTGGTTCATGTTTTTTGACCAATTCAATGGCTTCTTTTCCATTTGCTGCGTGATCCACTATGTTAATCCTTTTATCTTTAGAAATAATATCGGAAATCACTTTTCTTACAAATGCCGAATCATCCGCTATTAAAACGTTTACTGACACTTTAACCACCTCTTTCTTAAAATTTATTATTAAGAACAAAAATATGAAATGAGAAATGTAAACACTTCATCAATACCCTCACCTGTAAAGGCCGAGGTTTCAAAAAATTGACATTTATATTGGTTAGCTAATTGTTTAGCCATTGTTTTCATTAAGAATCTATCTTCACTCAAATCAATCTTATTTCCTATTAGAATATATGGGATCGATACATCTTTTACAAAATGTTTAGCCTCTTCAATCCATTCGTTAATATTTTCTAAGGTTTCTATTCTCGTGTAATCAAATAAAACAAGTACGGCATTTGCTCCTTTATAATAAAATCTACGTATTTTTCCAAAACTTTTTAAACCTGATAAATCAAATATCACATTTCTGAGCTTTACGTCTCTTGAAATGGGAAATTCATTTTGAATTAATGAAATACCTATGGTTGGTTTATATTTTGGTTCAAAAATTCCATTCATGTATATTCCCAGTAGCGTGCTTTTTCCTACTTCTGATGGCCCGATTAATAAGATTTTATTGATTCCATTATTTTCTGCGTGAGAATTAATGATCAATTCACCATCTTCATTTACTTTAGGAATGCTAGTTTCAGTTTCTCTTTCAGTCAAAATCTGAGATATTTTCTCAGCGATTATATAAGAATATGGCATGTATTTTTCAATATTAGAAGAGGGGTCGGAAACCAATACAAAAAGCATCGGGGGTTCTTTTCCAAGTTCTGTATAAAAAAGCTGAAATTCATCTGTCGCAAAACTCCCACTTCCAATAGAAGTTTCAGTGTACTTTTTAATCTTATTCATGTTCTGTTCAACTACACTCATGATTGCACCCACCAATTCTTCATCAACTTCCTTAACAGACTGCTGGACTATAATTAATCCATTAAAATCAACTACCAGACAGGCCAACAACTCGGGTATCCTTTCCAAAAGATTGGTTAATAATTCATTTAAAATTGTTGTTTTAGACCCTATCAATATTCTACCTTTTTGTTATAATCATTTCTTCTATTTTTTTTGCTATTTTTCAACCGGATTCAAAATTGAATTTTTGATCTAATATTTTTAGGAGATTTTTAACCGTTTTTATTGGAGCAAATAAAAAAATAAATCCCTCTAATTCTAATTCTTCAATCTTCAATTTAGTTTCTATAAAAATAATTAAATCTGATTTTTGCGAATATTTAGCTATTGTTGAATTTGTTAATGCTTGGATATTATCTAAGGCAATGTTTGGAACATCAGGGATTATTGAAATTGATAAAAGATTAGCAATTGAACTCGTGTAATGTCCAGCTAAGATATTTCCTATTTCTTGAATAATACTTAATGAGAAATTATCAAGATCTTTTAATAAGTTGATAGTTTCATGATTTATCTTGTTTTTCTCATAGATGTAATTAATCATGCTTATGACGCTTTCTTTAGAATAAATTTGCATTAATCTAAATTCATCTTTTTCTCGTATTTGGGATAAAATTCCAAAAACTTGAGTATCATTATCATCAAAAAATATCGGAATTTTCCAAAAAGGAGTAAGCTCTAACGATGTTAACGACATCTCAACTTTTTTTCCTATTAACTTCGAAAGTGCGGTGATGGCATTTCCAGAGCCTATATTTCCTATTTCTTTTAAAACATCTAACTGTTCTGGTGTAAATTTGATTTTTTTATGGTTGTTTGATTGGTTTTTTTCAATTTTAAACATTTATGATCACGTCATATTTTAATTAGATTCATTCATGATAAATTCCATAAAATCCTATATTCTTTCTCCCCCGTTAATTTACTATAAATTGTGAATGATTTAGGGTCGAATATGATAATCCTTCCTTTAGATCCTCCAATTTCTCTTTTTACAATATTAATTTGAAATTTTTTCAACTCACGCTCAACCATTTGTACATTTTCGTTTCCTACAATCCAATCCTCATTCTGGAAAATATTTGCACCCCCGATAATGATGGCAATGAGATCTCTTGTATTTGATCCGTGTTTCATTAATTCCTTTATTAAAAATTTAATTGAAAGATTAGCATACTTGTGAGGAAACTCCATTGAATTCCTCCCATTGGCACTAGGAAGTAAAATATGAGAAATTCCTGCATATTTATTTTGTTTATCAATTATTATTGGTGCAACACACGACCCTAGTCCATATATGGCAATTCTATTTTGCTCACTAGCTTTTTTAGAATTAATTATTAAATAATGTCCTATTTGTAAGACCTTTCCGATGTCCTTGTTTTGTTGTATCGATTGATTATTCTTGTAGAATTTATCCATTTTTGTAGACCAAACTAACATTTTTATTTATTTTTAATTTTTTTTGCTTTCATCAACCCTTTTGTCCATATTGCTTTCTTATAAGGTGTTAAATCTTTAATAAGCAATTCTGTTCTTTCATGCATTTCTAGAAGAGGATTATTGTTTCATGTATATATGATCTCTTGAATCAACCAATTTTAAAGCCGACTCCGAATTGAACAATGTTTCTGTTTTACCTAAAAACAATAATCCACCTTTACGTAATTGATTTTCAATAATTTTTATTACATTGTTTCTATTTTCACGGTCAAAATAAATGAGCAAGTATCTAAAGAAAATTACATCAAATTTTACCTTACAATCTTGCCATTTAGTAATATCTTCTTTGATAAAGTGAACTTGATTTATGATTTCTTTCTTTAATAAGTATTTATATCCGAAATAATCAGGAGTTTTCGAAAAATACCTATTTTCAAAATAACTTGAAATATCTTTTGTTGATTCCTTACTATAAATTCCATTTTTGGCTTTAATAAGTGCTTCTTGGTCTATGTCCGATGCTTTAATATCGTAATCTGGAAAATCTGGGATTTGATGCCTTAGATTGTCTAAGATCATGGCAATGGAATAAGGCTCCTCCCCCGAGGCACAAGGACAAGACCAAATGTTAATAGGGTTCTGTTTTTTTTTCCAGGATTTCACTTTTTCATGTAAAGAAGTGAGTTTTAGATAAGAAATTGAATTTTCACTATAAAACCTCTTTATAGGTTTAGGATCCTTGATCATTACAGGCTTATTTAAGGTATTTCTTATTTTTAGCTGTTTTAAGTTATTATGAGGAACTACTTTTCTCTTTTGTCCTTTTTTCTTTTTGGATTTAGCCTTTTTTTTTCGAATTTTTAATGGATTAGGTCTTAAATCAGTAATAATTGAATCTTCATCAACATTCAAGCTTCTTAAAAATAAAGTCTGAAAAAGATCAAAAACTTCCCAATTTCTAAAGAAATAAGAATAGTTAATATTAAAATTGTCTAAGAATTTCTTAATCTCATCATCCTTGTTCGCCAAAATGTAATTATAATAGGATTTGAGAGTATAACAATTGGTACGAATCATTCGCGATTTTATTCTTCTCTCTATAAAATTCCTTCTATAATAAAAGAAATTTAATTTTGTTTCTTGTCCCAATAAATTGATTAGTTTATCATAAGGACGCTCATGAATTTTAATATTATCAAAACTAATCATTTAAGAATCCCCTCTTAGTCTAAAATTTTTTCAATTTCCGCAATCCTTCGCTCTAGATGTTCAAAGGAATATTTCATGTGCATTTGGATTTCTTTGATTTCAGCTAATAGGCTTTTTATTCGGGACTGATCTAATTTTGATAGTTGATCAACAGGTTGCGTAAATTGAATTCTGGAGGAATTTTTCGTCAATCCAGGTTTAACATGTGTTTTATGAATTTTTCTATGGTTCCTAGACTGTCCAGGATATTGCAAATCAGCTCTTTGATTTTTTATTTCATCATAAATAACTAAAAAATCCTCGGGTTCTCTTCCTTCTTTGACAAGCTCATATTTAAAATTATAAAACTTTTTTTTTGATTTTAGCTTACCTGCCCAATTGGCAGCCATGTACCTATGAAATAAGCGTGAATGTTTTCCTGACCAAATCCAGATAAGTTTTAAATCTTTATCTACTATTAAATAAACCTCTTCAGGTTCAAAAATCTTCTTGGGATTTAACTTGATGGATTCTCCTACGATCTGGTATATATATTCATTATAACTATTATTTGACATTTTTTTGATGTGATTTTTTATTATTCTATTATCTTCCAAAGACTCTACATGGAATCTAATGAAATAAAAATTTGAAAAAAATTATTTAATTGATTTATCTTTATAAGCTCTAAAAGGTATCATGCATAGAATTTTGACAACGCATCCAATAAAATCTGTAAAGTGTCTAGATTTGGGATAAATAGAAATGTACCAGTGATTTTGAAGTCTGTGATGATAATATTCGTGGTTATTACCAAGGAAAGTTTCTTTAACAAACCAATTTCTTCCTTTAAAATATTGAACAATTGCTTTCCAGTATCTATGCTCATATCAGGCGGATCAGTCATTAATCTTATTCCCAATAAATCCCCTATTGCTGTAGTATAATGACTGCCGAGTATATGTCCCAATTCACTCATGGCACTTCTATATATCAGAGGGAAATCTTTAATAGTTTCAATCTTTCTCCGTAGGTCAATTTGCTTTTTCTTTTTATCATCTAATATGATGGCAGTTAAATCGATAATATCACTGATATTAAATATCGAAAGAATTGTGGCTCTTGTTTTTCCAGTAATATTACTCCACGCAACCAAGAGTTTTTCGTTCTTTTTGCTTATTTTATTAGCATATTTATCCAGTTCTACCATCTCAACTGATGGAATATTGATATCCACTCTCTTATTAATCATTTGAGCGAGAGCATTGGCAGCATTCCCAGCGCCAATATTACCAACTTCTTGCAAAGCATCTCTCTGGACTTCAGTAAGTTTTATATCACTTACTGTAATGATCTCTGATTTTTCTTTAGCTATAATGGTACCTTCTTCATATTTTATACCCAATTTGTTAAAAAAGGTCTCCAAAGTATCAACATCTGGAATTAAGAAGAAAAATCCCGAGAGTTCAAATTCAGATATATTGATGGCTGTTTTAATCAGCATGACATAATCCGTCATTTCAGCCAATTCTCTTTTAAGAAAACTTCCAAGCATTTCTGCCTCAACCATGGCAAATTCAGGAATGTTTATCATCATTTTCATTCCAAGTAGGTCAGATAATGCGGATGCATAATGACCTGCCATGATGTTACCCATTTCAGTTATCGTGGAAATTGCATATTCATCAAGATCACCTTTCACCTTTACTTTCTCAGGATCAATTTTTGATTTATCTCCAATAAAGGTCGCTATGAGCTTTAATAAAGGTTTCATGTCAAATACTTGTAAAATTGTTGATTGAGATGGTTCACTAATATTGGAAAAAATACCACAAACCTTTTGCTTAGGACCACCAAATTGTGTATTCAATTGATCAAATGATATTATTCCGACATCCGTAAGATTGACTTCAATTTTTTTCTTTATTAATCTGGAGAGTGCAGTGACCGCGTTTCCCGCTCCCACATTTCCTACTTCTCTGAGGAGGTCATGCTGTTCTGGACTAAGAACTAATTTATCTCCGGGAACTCTTACCTGTTTTTTAATCTTTTTTGTTTTGGGGGTAATTATCACATTAGATTTTACTTTAGAGTCCGTACTAATTTCTGGTCGAATTCTTGGTTTATTCAAAACTTTTGGAACTTCTGGCATGACATTAGGTTTACCTTCGATTGATTTAATGAAAGGCTCAATCAAAGAATAAATATTTAGCAATATAAATGACTGGTTGTTAAAATTGGCAATTGATTTAACATATTTTAAGTCAATATTCGTTTTCACTATAGATCCATTAGTGTTAAAGACTGATTTAGGAATTTCCCTTACCCCTACTACAGAATCAACTAAAAAAGCTATATTCATTCCATTAACTTCAATTAGAAGAAGACGAGATGTGCCATTTAGATTGTGATCAAATTCACCTTCATAGATAATTTTTCTAAGTGAAAGAATCGTGTATATATCTTTTCTAATATCGATAATGCCTACAATGCACTTATTAGCTAACGGCACAGGAATGATATTTTCCTCAGGAACATAAATTTCCTTTACATGATCTACTTCAAATAAATAGTTTTCATTTTTTATCTTTATAATGACTGCATTAACATTGTCTGAAAATTGTGTTTGAATCATTTTTTTACTCACCTATCGTTTACAAATTTCCCTCTCTCAACATAATTCCTTTCCATATCAAATAAATTTCTGGGATATCAGTATCAGATGATGCTGAAAAGAAATCCCTTTGTCTAAAGATCGAGACTTGTCCCCCATCAGAGTTTTCAAACACGAAATCCAATAGATCATCAGTGCTTGAAAAATTAAAACCTGCTACTTTTAATTCGGTATTATTCACTATTAGAAGGTCCTCTCCTTCAAATGGTTTATTAGTTTCAATCCACTCTACCCAAAACTCTGGTAGGATTTCAGTCCCGTTAAATTTAACGGGATTTTCTATTGAAATATTGCGATAAATCTTATTCGTGGCTAAAATTATACGATGAGGGATTATTTTCTGAATATCTATGAAGTTCCTTATATTTTCAATTACTTTATTATAGATGTTAACTCCAAGCACATCAAAACATAAAATAAGAATTATCTTACCTTCTGTTGTTTCGATTATGAAGTCAATTGAAATATCTGAAGAATTAGTTCTGTTCACTAACATGCTTTCGATTAATATACCACGCACGTATTTAAAATATTGATAGACCCTCCATTTAACAGCTAATTTATTGTTGAATTCTCTGCTAATAAAAATTTGATAAAGCATTTTTAATTGATCAATAGATAATTTTGATATATCTGCGGTAGTTTCATAGTCGTCTCCAATATTCAAAAAGCCTTGAAGATCCCTTAATTTCTTAGATTCATTTTGTTTCAAAGGCTTTTTGTTCATATCATCAAAAAAAATGGGCAATTCATCAACCGTGAATTTAGGTTCAATGTGCTCCACTAAATATGAGAGATATTTTTTAGATTTGTCCGATAAAGTTTCATAATATTGAAAATTCATTTTTTTATCCACATCCTTTTAAAATATTTTGATTTTATTTTTATTGCTTTTTTTGATTTTATCCATATAGATACGATTCTAATTCTGAATATTGAATTTGTTTTCCACTTTCATTCTTTAAATAATATGTTATTTCTTTTTCCTGATATGGCAAAATTTTATCTATTACAAAAGAAATAGTATAGAAACCATCTTTATTAGGTTTTTCAAGCTTCTTTTCGACATTTGATGATATTAATTTGAAAGTATCTGGGAAATTATCCGAAAGGTCTACATTTTTAATTTCTATATTTGAAAGGTTCTTAACCGTTATACTAATGGAAAATTCATCCATGTTCTTACCCGGAAATATTTCTTTTTCAATCGTGATCTTACGACGTCTATGAGATATTTTTATATTTGGTTTTTCAGATTGATCCAATTGAGTATTTATGCGATAATATTCTTTTAAATCGCTTTGAATGCCATTGGTACTCTTCATGTAATAAGATTCTATTTCTAAGGGAAAATCGTACTTTAAAGTGTTATCAGGATTTACAGCTTTAATAGTATACTCCAATTCAATGAAATCATTCACACTTATTGCATGTTTAAGATGATTGTTACTTGGATTGATCCTCACTTCTAATATATGTTCTTTTGCAGGATCATTATCTTTAGGTTCGATTAAGACATGATAATCATCTGGTTTGAATGTCTTTTTCGAGCTTTTTATTTTTAAATTAACCAAATCTTCAGGTGGTAAGAAATTTTTTGGAATCATTTCTTTTATCAAAATTGAATCTATAGGTATAGTTCCCATGTTTTTTATGATGACTTTACTATTCAATTCTGATTCTTCAAAGGATTTGATTTCCTCTTTAGATATATCTTTTTTAATCTCAACGTCTACTAATTCGAATTTATAATCATCAATTTGAGTTGATATAGTAGATTTTTGTTGCACGTCATAATCGATTGAATACTCAATTTTTCTCGAAAATTTAGGTTCATCCTTATCTATAATCTTCCATTTATCTGATAGAAATTTACCTCCTGGAAGTATTATCCTCTCCTTGTTGGATGGATCAAAATTCAAATCCAAGTATGTATTTGATTTTGACTTATCTGAAACAAGGATAGATTTCAATTTTATAGGAAAATCACAATGATTTTCAAATTTAAATAAGCACTGCCAATGATTTGGATTATCTTCTTCTTCAATTTTATGTATAGCATGCATGGCGTGAGAATATGCTGAAAATTCCTCGATTTCAGTACCTGAAAAATTCCTTTCTTTTAAGTTATATGAGATTTCAATTTTTCCAGTTCTAATCGCTTCTTTATTTTTAGGTATAATTTTTGCGTAAATGATGAGTCTTACTCCGGCTCCAGGTCTCAGTTCACTAACAGTCCAATTTAGACTATCTCCTTTAACGTCTATATTTGTATGAATTTGAGACTCCCATTGAAGTCCAAAAAAGCTTTTTGAAAATTGTTTTTTGAATTTTATATTCTCCAAAGCATGAGGAGAAATATTTTCTAAAATAATTGTGAATTTTATTCTATTTTCTTTTCCTTGTAAAAGTAGAAATTTTTTATCCTCTTCACTACTTATAATTTTATTTACTAAATCTTCTGAATCTTGTGGTCTATCTTGATATAATTCAATTTCCTCATTCATTACTTCGATTTCCTCAGTAATTTCAAGCATGTCATCAATTTCATTGGTATTGATTATCTCGTAATTTATGGTTTTAGTTGAATTTGGCTCGAATATTCCTAAATGAACATCGTCTCCAGCTTCAATATTAATGAATTCTGAACCAGAAAATTTTAATTTAGCATCCCATATTCTATCTTTATCAGACATGTTGGAAATTAAAATGTTTCCAGCACCTGTTAATGATTTGCGTTTTCCAGCATAATCGTATTGAAATTCTAAAACTTCTTCATTTTTAATAAAAATATTAGAAGAAGTTCCCATTGAATGTCCTTGTTTTGCTTCTAAAGATTCAACATCTATTTGTAGATCCTTTCCCAATGCTCTTCTTAAAGGCATTCCAATAAAGCAAGGACCACTTTTAGTTTCTAATTCTTCTTTGTTAATTTTTTTAAATCCCATCGTGTCGTTCCTCCAATTTACATTTTTAAATTTTTATTTTTCTAAAAAATTTTAATTAATTTTATTTACAACTGATATTTGATTTTCATTTTGATTAGAAGAAATAATCTTTATTGCATCTATTACCAAGCATATGGAACCATCACCAAGAACAGTAGATCCCATCAGGTCCTGAGATTCCGAATAACTTGAACTAAATGGTTTTACGATAATATCCATTTGTTGGAGAACTTCATCAACTATGAATAATGATGCATTCTTATCTTCATTTTTACATAAAATAGCAATTTTACGAGTGGAATTTCCACCTAACTTATTATCATTCTCTTTAATAAGATTTAATCTCTTATCTAATTCAACAACAGGAACTAAATGGGAATTTATTCGATAGAATAACTCATTGTTGATATATTCTTTTGCACTATGATCAAAGAAATATATTTGCTCAATATTTTCAGTTGGAATCGCAAATAAATCATCAGCGATTTTCATCAATTGTGCTTTCATGATGGCCTTAGTAAAAGGGACTATCACTACAAATTTGCTTCCTTTGTCTTTTTCCGTGTAAATTTCCAATTTTCCTCCTAGTTCTTTAAGTTTTTCAGCAACAATTGCCATCCCCATTCCTCTACCCGAAATTATATCTGCATTTGAAATAGTAGAAAAGCTTGGCATGAGAATAAATTGGTTTAGAATTTCTTCGCTTAAATCTTTAGCTTCTTGTTTTGAATAAAATCCTTTTTCCACTACTAAATCTCTTATTTTATCATAATTTAATCCACCACCATCATCAGAAACTTCAATATAGATGGATCCCCCACTTCTATATGATTTTAATTTAAGTATACCTATTTCATCTTTTTTCTTTTGCTTTCTTTCATTAGGACTTTCTATACCATGATAAATTGCATTTCTGAGAAGATGGATCAATGGAGAATTTAGTTCCTCTAAGATTTTTCTGTCTATCTCAACATTCATTCCTTCTAATATAAATTTTACTTTTTTTCCAGTTTCTTTTGCCACATCTCGCACAAGTCGTTTATATCTCAGAAACGTTGACTCTACCCTCACTAATTTCAGTCTAAATAAGATTTCTTGGATGTCCAAGAACGGTTTTTCCATGTTATTGACAAGATTACTTAACATTCTATTTTGATTTTCATTTAGAACTTGATTAATTTTATTACGTATAATCACCAATTCTCCAAAATAATTCATTAAATCTTCTAAGATCTGAATGTCCACTTTAACCTTCTTTATTTTACTGGTATCCTCTGAGAAATCTTCGAGAATTTGACTGACCTTTTCTAATTTACCATCAAAGATTTCCTCATCATAAGTTCCTTCTCCACCAAAAAGCTTACCGTCAAGCTTTTGCTTGCTTCTTTGGGATTTTGAAATTAAATCCGAAATGATAGTCTTGAATTCTTCGGCATTTAGTTCATTAATAAATCTATTTTCAATTTCAAGAATTTCATCTAATACTTTATTAATTTCATTACTTTTTTTTGAACTCATGAAATAGATTTCAAAATCATCTTCGAATTCTCCTCTCTCCAGGATTTTTGGCTCTGGATTGCTCCAAGTGATTTGACCAATTTCATTTAAAGCTCTAAAAATGATGAATAACCTAACCTTTTTAAACACACATGTTTTTTGAATCACAAAATAAATTTTATAAAAGCGATTATCTTTATTTGAAACTAATTTATCAAGCTCCTGTTTATCTATCGGTGTGATGAAGGTTATGTCAAAATCGGATTGAAGTCCTTCTATACTTTCCTCAATATCATTTAAAAATTTATCATCTATATCAGTGAAATCTCCTTTTTTGACTCTATTCAAGATAGATTTAAGTAAATCCAGGCTTTCAAACAAAAAGGTTATAAACTCTTCTTGCTTATTTAGCAAAGATTTATCTTTCTTTGCTTTATCTAAAAAGGTCTCAAAATGATGACAAAATTTAGACACATTTTCAAAACCCGCCATGGCAGTAAGTCCCTTTAAGGTGTGAAATGTGAAATAGAGTTCTTGAACTGGTTTAGGATTATTTGGATTAGATTCTAATTTGAGGATCTCATCTTCAGTTTTTTGTATCAGATCTTCTGTTTCACTTATGAAAAGCTTCATATCTTCTTTAGATGCCATTTTATCACCTTAAAGTATTTAATGTCATTATTTAGTTATTACCTGTTTTCTTTTTCAATAGGATACGTTCCATGACTTCTAAGATCTGTTCTTTTTTAAAAGGTTTTTGAATAAAATCCTTTGCTCCTTTTTTGGCCGCTTCGAGAACTAATGCCTCTTGCCCTAATGCGGATACCACTACTATTAGTGCTTTTGGATCGGTCTTTATGAGCTCTTCAGTTGCTTCTATACCTCCTTGTTCTGGCATTACTAAATCCATGGTGACTAAATCTGGTTTTAATTTTTTATATAATTCAACTGCTTGAATTCCATTTTCAGCTTCACCGACAACTTCACAATATCCAGTCTTATTCAAGATATTTTTTAGCATGTTTCTCGTAAACAGAGCATCATCAACAATCAATACCTTTTTCTTATTATTTGGCATTTTATCAACTCCTACTATATTTATTTTTGATTTTTATTTTTGTTATTTAATTTTCTTCCTTAACACTTAGATGCTCAACCTCAGCAAGCATCATATTTAAATCAATTAAAATTCTTGGTCTGTCTTCAAATTTTAGAATTCCTTTGATATAATCCATGCTTATACTGGTCTGAAATATCGCGCTTAACGGTTCTATGTCCTTTTCGGTAATGTGAGCAACGTTTATTATTCTATCTACTAAGAACCCAATGTCAATATCTCCGAGATTCATGATGATTAAAAACTTTTTATTCTTATCATTTCTATTCTCTAACTCATCAATCTTAGACTTAAATAATACATGTTCATGAAGTTTCAATTTCTTCTCCAGATTGACCACGTGAATCAAGTCTCCTCTATAATTATATATCCCTTCTATATATTCCAATTGCTTTGGCAATCTTCTAATTCGTCCTGCTTGAATTATCTCTTTTACGCTATCAGATTCTATGGCAAATTGTTCCCAACCTACTTCAAAAATAATGATGGAAAACTCTTCACCTTCTCTAATTATTTCTTGTACCATAATTTACAACCCTTCTTTTATATTTTAAGATATTTGTTTATAATCTTTTCAAATTCATTAAAGGGGGTCACATCCCCGTTGAAATTCATTAAATAGGCTTGATACTCATTTATAAATTCATCGGCTAACACATACATGTACCGTTGAATTAATGGATCCAACTTCTTTACAAGATATACAAAAATGATGTTATCTTGTGTGATTATGTAAAAAAGCTGATTTCCAAAGTTTATTTCTTTAAGATTCCCTCCGGAATCCTGGTTAATAATTTCTCGTGAAAATGAATATAGCGCAGATATGAATCCACTTATATGCAGCTCGCTATTTGCAATCGTGCTATTTTTTTCATTAATTTTAGAATAATATAAACATCCTGATGAACTTAGAATTAATACCGCATCGATCCCCTCAGTTTGAGGAATTTTAACATCATTTTCAAAAATTTCTACTATTTCGTGTAAGGATCGATTCAAACGAAAATGATTTGAAACTTTTTTAGTAAACATGTATAGCTGCGGATAATTAATGGTCTGATTTTTCTCATCCATGTATATTAATACGAGTATATCCTCTTTATGTTGAAAATAATTAATATAGAGTGTAAACTCATCTAAAGGAATAATTGAATTCCCTCTTTCCTTATTGAGGATTTCATTCTTATATAATTCAAAAATATCCTGAATAAGTGAATTTCCAATTCCTTTACTATATAAAATCTCATACTTCCCATTGGTATTGATTCCTGAGATTTTAGCCAAACCAATTCCTAACATTTTCAGTTGATTCATGTTATTCATTTCCGATGGCCTACATTTTTTTTCCATGACAATCATGAGGTCATTCTCTATATTCTTTGAGGGTTTATTGATCGTGATTTTTTGATATTATTTTAAAAAACATGACATGAACTTCAATCCACATCAAAATAACTATTCACTCATGTAACTCTACAATTACCTCCGTATTTCATCAATCTCTCCTTGAGATCCTCGGCTAAACTGCCAAGCTTACTGGCTATAGCTATTATATCCTTCCTTGATACAGTTTGCTTTTCCATGAAATTGTTTATCTTTTCTTTCGAGCCTGTATTGGTATCTTTCTTGGTAATTTTCATGTCCATTTTTTTATTTGTTTTTTTTATGTTTTCTTTTAGATTCTTATTAAATTAACATTCATAACCGAGGATTTTGTATATAAAGATTTGTTTTCGAAGATAATTTTCCATTTTACCGTACTAATTGCAATAAAATAACACATAAATTCTGTATTTTAAACTTACAAACATAACAAAAGAAAATCAATATAATCTTATTTTTTAGGAATTATCGTACGTTCTATCATAACAGAAAATTTCGCTGTTCCATACATATTTTTAAAAACAAAGAAAGAGAAGTCGCATTCTAAATTTAAAAAAGTATTTTCAATTCAAATTTTTTGTTTATAAATAAGCACTTAAGGTGCATATAAAGTATTGATTGAATACTTAATATTCGCAACTTTTATAAAAACGACTTTCAATGACTAATTTTGATATTGAAGAATTACATGCGGAGTTAGTAAATAGTGGAATATTAACTGAGGATCAGATAGAAGCTGAAATCAAAAAAAAAGCTAGAGAATTTCAAGGATTCATGTCAATGGAGGCAATCTTATATTTAATCGCAAAAGAAAATGGGATCATAATGGAATCCTCCCTCTCAGATCACGAAATTTATCAGGTCCATGAGAATGAGTTTGAAGTGGATTATGATGAATTAACCATTAAAATTTCTGATATTCAAGAGAACATGTCTTCCTTAGTCCTTCTGGGGAAAATAGAGAAAGTATATGAGACGCGGACTTTCGCTCATAAAAATGGAACTCCTGGAATGATTGGATCTTTTATTCTAAACGATGGCTCCGCTCGGATCAAGGTTAATTTATGGAATGATCAAACTGAAATCATAAAAAATGAATTTTTTAAAGAAAATGTATTGGTTCGAATAATTAATGCTTATCCCAAGTTAGATCGGAATAAAAGGCTTGAAATAAACCTAGGAAAAAAAGGACAAATTATTTTAGCTCCTGATGATGTTGATTATGTTAGATTTCCCTTATTAAAGAATCTTAATTTATCTGAAACAACTATACCACAAAAAATTCAAATTCGGGATTTACACGAAAGAACTGGTTTTATTCCTCATGTTGAAGGAGTAGTGGCAGAGATCATTAGCTTTGATGAAAAAATGTTAGATAAGGGGACTAAAACATTCTTGCTCAAGTTTTTAATTAAAGATGAATCAGGAATAATGCATGTTATCGCCTGGGATATGATAGCCGTGACTGTCTTAAAACAGATAG